>CALAHL010000172.1 GCA_937891725.1 uncultured Rhodospirillaceae bacterium
GGCATTGTTGATCATGATGTCGATCCGCCCGCCCACGGAAACCGCCTTAGCGACCGTCGCCTCGACCTCTGCCTCTCGGCTGACATCGCAGACGATGAACTCTGCGCGGCCGCCATCGGCAACAATTTCATCGACGGTGCGACCGCCGCCCTCCCGCGGCTCCTGGGTCAGATCGGCGACCACGACGATTGCGCCTTCGGCGGCCAACCGTTTCGCGATCGACTTGCCGATGCCACCGGCCCCACCGGTCACAACGGCCACTCGGTCCTTCAGTCTCATCATCTCTCCTGGATACCGGACGATCCCAGCCTAATCAGGCGGACCGCCCGGGTCCAGCAGGAGACGACCCCGAACCGAGACCAGCGCTCAGGCCACCTTGTCCCGGTCGCGGGAGGTCGTGTAGGCCATCGCGCAGTGGGCCGTGCAATAGGGACGGCCGGGCTCGGACTGCTCGGTGCAGAACTTGAAGTCGTTGGTCTTCGGATCGCCGATCGGCCAGCTGCAGGTGTTGCGGTCCCACTGCTCCAGGGTCAGCGGAACGGCGCGACGACGCTGGATCGGCGGACGCGGGGCCTTCGGCTTATCGGAGCGCACGATCGGCGATTGCCGCTTCGGCAGCCCCATGCGATGCACCTTGCCGACAACGGCGTTCCGAGACACCCCGATGGCAAGCCCGATCTGCGTGATCGAAAGCCCTTCGCCCCAGAGCTTGGTCAACTGCTCCAGCCGCTCCTCGTTCCACACACTCGCTTGTTGGGTCATCCTCAGCCTCCTGTCGCGTGGAAGGCCGACTCGCCGCCTCCACATCTTGTGTTCGGATGACAAGAGGCTACCGTATCTATTGTGATCCTACAACGCTAACCACAAGATATCGCCCAATTTCTTGTGGATAACACTAGAAGTGGTTGGATTCGTTTCGACTCGTGTCAGTCGGATTTCGAAGCGTTCCAGTCGGCGAGCGAAACCCGGGGCAACCCGAACCGGTCCCCGATTCGCGCGTAATCGCCACCGATCAGGCGGCCGATCGGCTGCCAACGGTCTGGATCGACGTACATTTTCTCGACATCGATCAGATCGTCCCGGACCCGGAAACAGACAACCTCGCCGATCGCCACCGTGTGCTTGCGCCCGACCTGAACCAGCGCCCTGCTGACGCATTCCAGCCGAACGGGAGATTCCGCGATCCCCGGCGGGGCGACCTTCACGCTGGGGGCGGGTGTCAGGCCGACTTCGGCGAATTCATCGACCTCTTCGGGGAAGTCGATCGCCGCCAGATTCATCTTCTCGGCCAGCGCTTCATCCACCAGATTGACCACGAACTCACCGGTGCGGCGGATGTTGAGCCCGGTATCCTTCTCCCGCCCGTCGTCCCATTGCTCGATGCCCAGCGCGATCACCGGCGGCGCGTAGCCCACCGCGTTGAAGAAACTGAACGGCGCACAGTTCAGCCTGCCCTCCGCCGACTGGGTGGACACGAAGGCGATCGGCCGCGGGATCACAAGGGACCCGAGGATCTTGTAGGCATCCCGCTCCGCCATGGCGGACACATCGAGATCAACCGTCGCACGCTCATCCGTCATCCAGCCGCTCCAATTTTGGTGGTTTCGTTTCCGTCGCCTACATCATATCGAATAGGCTATGCTGGCAAGCTCAACATATTGAGCTGTTTCTGAATGTGAGGACGATATGCGCGGGGTTCGGAAACGGGTGCTGGTGACCGGCGGGGCGGGTTTTCTCGGCAGTCACCTGTGTGATCGGCTGGTCGAGCGGGGCGACGATGTGATCGCCCTCGACAACTACTACACCGGCACCAAGGACAATGTGGCGCACCTGTTCGATCACTCGAATTTCGAGCTGATGCGCCATGACGTGACGTTTGCGCTCTACGTCGAGGTCGACGAGATCTACAATCTGGCCTGCCCGGCCTCACCGGTGCATTACCAATACGACCCGGTCCAGACCACCAAGACCAGCGTCCACGGCGCCATCAACATGCTGGGGCTGGCCAAGCGCCTGAAGGCCAGGATCCTGCAGGCCTCGACTTCCGAGGTGTACGGCGATCCGACCGTGCACCCCCAGACCGAGGAATACTAGGGCCACGTGAACCCGATCGGTCCGCGCGCCTGCTATGACGAGGGCAAGCGCTGTGCGGAGACCCTGTTCTTCGACTACCGCCGTCAGCACGGCCTGCCGATCAAGGTGGTGCGGATCTTCAACACCTACGGCCCCCGCATGCACCCGAATGACGGGCGGGTGGTCTCGAACTTCATCGTGGCCGCCCTGCAGGGCAATCCGATCTCGATCTACGGCGATGGAGGTCAGACCCGCTCGTTCTGCTATTGCGACGATCTGGTCGATGCCATGATCAGGATGATGGAGACCGACGAAGATGTCATCGGGCCAATCAATATCGGCAACCCGAGCGAGATCACGATCCTGCAACTCGCCGAGACCATCCTGCGGCTGACCGGCTCCAAATCGAAACTCGAGCGCCATCCCCTGCCCCAGGACGACCCGATGCAGCGCTGCCCGGACATCACCCGGGCTCGGGCGGCGCTGGACTGGCAGCCGCATACCGGGCTGGAAGACGGGCTAAAGGAGACGATCGGCTACTTCCGGAAACTCCTGCAGCTTTAGGATACGGCCGGTGGAGCGTGGCCTCAAACCGCCACCACCACCTTGCCGAAATGCTTGGCACCCTCAAGGGCATGGAAAGCCGTCGGTGCCTCCTCGAAGCCGAAGGTTTCGTGCACGACCGGTTTCAGGCCATCCGCCGCAATCGCCGCGTTCATGTCCTGGAACATGCGGCGCGGGCCGACATAGATGCCTTGCAGGGTGATCGACTTCCGCATGATCAGGGTCGGATCGATCTGGCCACCGGTCAGAACGCCGATCAGCGCGACGGTCCCGGCCACCCGAGTGGCCCCGACCGACCGGCTGAGGGTTCCGGCCCCGCCGACCTCAACCGTCAGATCGACGCCAACGCCGCCGGTGAGCTTCTGCACTTCTGCATCCCAGTCCGGATGCTTGGCATAGTTCACGGTTTTCCAGGCCCCGATTTCAGAGGCACGGGCGAGCTTCTCGTCGCTGGAGGAGGTGATGATCGCGCGGGCGCCAATCATCCGGCAGAACTGCAGCGCGAAGATGGAGACGCCGCCGGTCCCCAGCAACAGCACCGTATCTCCCGGCTTGGTCTTACCGACGCCAACGATCGCATTCCAGGCGGTCAGCGCCGCACAGGGCAAGGTCGCTGCCTCGATGCTCGAGAGATGGTCCGGCACCGGCACCACGCCGGACGCCTCAAGCACGACCTCCTCGGCCAGCACACCGTCGAGGGCGCCGCCGAGCGCGCTGTTCATCGCCCCGACCGAGCAGGCTCCGTCGGCCCAGTTCTGGAAGAAGCAGGACGCCACCCGATCACCGACTGCGACCTCGGTGACACCTGCACCGATCGCCGTCACCACGCCCGCACCGTCCGAGTTCGGCACACGCGGATAAGGCAGCTTGCGGGCCACCGGATCCTTGACCGTCATCAGATCGCGAAAATTCAGCGATGTCGCCTCGATCCTGACCCGGACCTGACCGTGTCCGGGTTCCGGCGTTTCGACCTCGGCCAGTTTCAAGGCGTCGATGCCACCGTCGGAGACGATCTGCCATGCTCTCATCGGACACACTCCTGTTGATTTCCAGCCTGTGAAATAGCATCTCTCAGAAAAGTGGCAAACGCGCCGCTCGGCGCCCCCCCTTTCCCCAGGCATCCCCAACCCGTTACAAGACACGCAAGACCCGGTGCGCCGGAGTTCGCGCCGCCAGTTCCGAAAGACGTTGTCATGCCTGCGCCTCGCCTCTTGATCATCGCAAATATCCGAGGCGGCCGCAGGGCCAGGCGGTTTGAGGCGGTTTTGGCGCACCTGCATCGGCTCGGCGCAGAAACCGAGATCCAACATGTGCGGATGCCCGGTGACGGCGCCGTGCTCGCGCAGGCGGCGGCGGCGCATTGGGCCAGCGGCGGCGAGGATGCCCCGACCCGACTGGTGGTCGCAGGTGGCGACGGCACCTTCAACGACGTGATCAATGGGCTGGCTGGCGCGTTGATGCCGGTTGCCTTCCTCCCGTTGGGCACCGCGAACGTGCTGGCTTATGAGCTGCATCTGCCGAAAGACCCTGCCGCCCTGGCGCGGATCATCCTCGACGGTACGGCGCGGCTTGCGCATACCGGTCGGGTAAACGGGCGCCTGTTCATCCTGATGGCCGGGATCGGCATCGACGCAGAAGTGTGCGAGCGGATCGACCGTCGCAGCAAGGCCGTGTTCCGCAAGGGCGCCTATGTGAAGGTCACCATCGACCGCTGGTTTGCGTATTTTCCGCGCCGGTACCGAATCGTGGTCGACGGGGTCGTCCATTATGCAGCCTCGGCCGTGGTGACCAACGCCGGACACTATGCAGGACCCTTCCTGATCGCGCCGGACGCCAGCTTGGACACGCCGGAACTCCACGTTTGCCTCTATCTCACACCCGGCCGGATGTCCGTCATCCGCTACGGTCTCGGGATGATCACCGGCCGACTGTCCGGTATGGCCGACTACAAGGTGGTCTCGGGGCGGACCATCACGATCCAGGCCGATGACGGCTTGAAATCGGCCCTGGGCGGTGTAGAAGCCGACCCGGTGCAGGCGGACGGTGATGTGGTGACCCATCTGCCGGCCGAAATCTCGCTCGCCGACGAACAGGTGATGCTGGTCCGACGGTGACCGAACCGCCGGGCCGGGGTATCGTTCCGCAGACTGCCTCTCGAACATGGGTGGAGTTGCCATGAACATCGGAGAAGCGGCCGCACGCTCCGGCGTGCCGGCAAAGACCATCCGGTACTATGAGGAGATCGGTCTGATCCGACCGTCCGGTCGCGGTGCCAACGGGTACCGCGCGTTCGCCGAGACCGACGACCACAAGCTGAGCTTTCTGCAACGCGCACGATCCCTGGGCTTTACCATCAAGGACTGCCGGGCCCTGCTGTCGCTGTACGAGGACCGTGACCGGTCCAGCTCGGACGTGAAGGCCCTTGCCCAAGCTCATCTGCAAGAGATCGTCCGCAAGATCGATGAGCTCGAGAGCCTGCGAAAAGTCCTGTTCGACCTGGTCGAGACCTGTTCGGGAGATTCCCGGCCCGACTGCCCGATCCTCAGCGGCCTGGCGGGAACCGATGTGGAGTCCAAGTGATGCAGGCTGGCGTCAAAGCCCTGATCGGGTTCACCATCATCTTGCTGCTCGCCAGTCTGTTCATGATTGTCGATATGCTGACATGACCCCAATTCCCCGTGCACCCGGAGCCACCTATGATCCGCCGCAAGATCCCCGCTGTCTTCATCCGAGGCGGCACCAGCAAGGGTGTGTTCTTCAAGGAAGCCGACCTTCCGAAGGATCGCGCGGTGCGGGACGAGATCTTCCTGCAGGTCATCGGCAGCCCGGATCCCTATGGCCGACAGCTGAATGGAATGGGCGGCGGGCTCTCGTCGGTGTCCAAGGTCGTGATCCTGGAGCCGTCGGACCGACCGGATGCCGATATCGATTACACCTTCGTGCAGGTCGCGGTCGACAAACCGGTCGCCGATTACAGCCAGACCTGCGGCAACCTATCCTCTGCGGTCGGCCCGTTTGCGGTCGAGGAAGGGTTGATCCCGTGCGCGGACGGCGAAGCGGTGGTGCGGGTCTATAACACCAACACCGCCAAGATTTACCACGCGCGATTCCAGGTTCGGGGCGGGATTGCGGTCGAGACCGGCGATTACGCCATGTCCGGCGTTTCCGGGACCGGTGCCCTGGTCACCCTCGACTACGTGAACCCGGGCGGTGCGCTGACAGGCGCCTTCCTGCCCTCCGGCCAGCCCGTCGATGCCCTTGATCTTCCGGGCGGCGACGTGATCGAGGCCTCGCTGATCGACGCCACCAGCCCGGTCGCGTTCGTCCGCGCTTCCGATCTCGGCAAGACCGGCACGGAAACGCCGGACGCGCTTGAAGCGGACGCCGCCTTCATGGCGCGCATGGACCAGATCCGCCGGGCAGCGGGTGTCCGAATGGGCCTGGGCGCAACCGCTGCGGAGGTGCCGCTCGCAACACCGAAGATCGCGATCGTCTCGGCTCCCGCCTCCTACACCACCATCAGCGGTGCGAAGGTGGAAGACCGAGAGCAGGACATCGCAATCCGCATCGTCTCCATGGAACGGGTGCACAAGGCGGTCACCGGGACCGGCGCGATGTGTCTGGCCGCCGCCTGTCAGGTGCCGGACAGTGTTCCGGGCGCGATTGTCGGGGCCCGCACACCCGGAGCCGAGATCCGCATCGCCTCCCCGTCCGGCACATTGCCGGTCGCGGCGAGCGCGTCAAAGGATGCGAACGGGAACTGGCAGGCTGAGAAGGTCACCGTCTTCCGGACACAGAGACGTTTGATGGAAGGTACAGTGGTCCTGCCCTATAGTTAGGGACCGCACTCTGGTCCAAAGGTCGCATTCCCATGAAAGCCATCACTGTCGGGTCTGCCACTGTCGACGTCATCGCGACCGTACCCAGCGCCGATATCGAGCGCATGACGCTTCAGAACCGTCACACCTCGTTTCTGCTTCTGGAGCCGGGCAAGAAGGTCGACGCCCGCTCGGTGGTTCGGCAGACCGGCGGCGGCGCCATCAATGCGGCGGTCTCGCTCAGCCGCCAAGGGTTCAAGGTCGCGGCCCTGGTCAAGCTTGGGGCCGACCCGGACGCCGAAACCATCCTCAGCTGTCTGCGCGACGAAGGCATCGACACCTCGCTGGTCCGGCATAGCGAGACCGAAACCACCGCCGTGTCCGTGATGATCGCCTCCCATGACCGAAACGCCGCGATCTTCACCCACCGGGGGGCGAACCGCACCATGGAGGTTGCCGACGTTCCCGTCGCAGCCTTTTCGGGCGCCGGACTGGTGTACGTCACCAATCTCAGCAACGCGTCGGTCGAGCGGTTTCCCGACATTCTGGCCAGGGCGAAGACCGCCAGCGCTTTCGTGGCGGTGAACCCCGGGATCCTGCAGCTGACCCAGAAGACCAACGAGTTCTTTGACAATCTGCGCAATGCCGATCTGTTCACCTGCAATTTCGACGAAGCGCGCGTTCTGGTGCCCACCCTGGTCGACCGTATGGGTTGGGACAAACACGAGGGCCAGGCGCATGGCGAGGGACCGCTGCCGGAATTGACGATCGAAGGGTTCCACCTGCCGCTCGAGGATTATTTCAGACGTGTCCACAACCACGGACCCCGCTTCGTGGCGGTGACCATGGGCGGCGACGGGGCTTATCTGTCCGACGCGCAGAACGGTATCCATTTCGAGCCGACGCTGGAGGTCGAGGTGGTGGGAACCGCCGGAGCGGGGGACGCCTTCGCCTCGACACTTGCCGGCAGTCTGGTTCGCGGCCTGCCGATTGCCGCTGCCGCCAAGCTGGCGGCACGAAACGCCGCCTCGGTGGTCAGCTTCATCGATACCCAGACCGGTTTGCTGACTTTGGATGCGCTGGAGAAGAGTTAGTACGTCGCCCGGCCACCCGAGAGATCAAACACGGCACCGGTCGAGAACGAGCACTCCGTCGAACACAACCACTGCACCATCGCGGCACACTCATCTGCCGAGCCCAGGCGTTTGAGCGGGCTTTTATTCAACATGATCTCCACATGGGCGTCCGACATGTTCTTGACCATGTCGGTATCAAGGGCCGCAGGCGCCACCGCGTTCGCCAGCACACCGGTCCCCGCCAACTCCTTGCCCAGCGCCTTGGTCAGCCCGATCACCGCCGCTTTGGAGGCGGAATAGATCGGCGCGTTGGGGGTGCCCTCCTTACCGGCCAGACTGGCGATGTTGACGATCCGGCCCCAACCCGCCGCCACCATCTTCGGAGCCGCATGCTTGCAGAGCAGGAAGGTGCCGGTCAGATTGACCCGCATCACCGCTTCGAAATCCGCCAGCGGATATTTCGTCACCGGCACCGTCGGCCCGGCGATGCCTGCAGAATTGACCAGCACATGGACGGCATCCAATCCACCGATGGCGTCCGCGACCGCATTCTCATCCCCGACATCCAACGCCCGCGTTGAAACCCGCGCGCCCGACAGGCTCTTGGCGGCTGCCGCCAGCGCCGTCTCATC
>CALAHL010000173.1 GCA_937891725.1 uncultured Rhodospirillaceae bacterium
GCGGCTGATCGCAGAGCTCGACATGCAGGCGGTGATCGCCGGTATCCGCCGAGACGAGGAGGCGACCCGCGCCAAGGAACGCGTGTTCAGCCCGCGCGGCGAGAACGCACAATGGGACTTCCGCGACCAGCCGCCGGAGTTCTGGGATCAATTCAAGACCGACTTCGCGCCCGGCACCCACATTCGGGTCCACCCCCTTTTGCATTGGACCGAGCTCGACATCTGGCTCTACATCCAGCGCGAAGGCATTCCGGTTGTGGACCTCTATTTCGCGAAGAACGGCAAGCGCTACCGCTCGCTCGGTGATGTCGACATCACCTATCCGGTAGACAGCGAGGCGGACACGATTGAGAAGATCATCGCCGAGCTGCGCGAGACCAAAGTTGCCGAACGCAGCGGTCGCGCCATGGATCATGAGAGCGAGGACGCGTTCGAGCGTCTGCGTTCCGCCGGATATATGTAAGGACGGCGAGATGGAAATCCTGAACCCCGATATCGCCGCCATGGATATCCCGCCGCTCAGGCTGGTGATCGTCGGCCATGTCGACCATGGCAAATCGACCCTGATCGGACGCATGCTGCACGACACGGGGTCCCTGCCGGACGGCAAGGTCGAAGCTGTGAAAGCCATGTCCGAACGGCGCGGTATGCCTATGGAATGGGCCTTCGTGCTGGACGCGCTCCAGGCCGAGCGGGACCAGGGCATCACCATCGACACGACCCAGATCTTCTTCAAGACCCAGCGTCGGCCCTACGTCATCATCGACGCGCCGGGGCACAAGGAGTTCCTGAAGAACATGGTCTCCGGCGCGGCCTCGGCCGATGCCGCCATCCTGGTGGTCGACGCCAAGGAAGGCGTGCGCGAGCAGACCCGCCGTCACGGCTATATCCTGCACCTGCTGGGCCTGGAGAAGGTCATCGTCTGCGTCAACAAGATGGATCTGGTCGACCACGGTGAGGCCCGGTTCCACGAGCTTGAGAAAGAGGTCACCGATTATCTGTCCGGCATGGGGATCGTACCCGCCCATGTGTTGCCGGTCTCGGCACGCCATGGCGATGGCCTGGCGCAGCTGTCGGACAACATGCCCTGGTTCAAGGGGTCGAGCCTGATCGACGCGCTGGACGCGACCGATCCGAAGCCGATGCCGGTTGAGCTGCCGCTGCGGTTTCCGATACAGGACGTCTACAAGTTCGATGAGCGGCGGATTCTCGCCGGACGGATCGAAAGCGGCAAGATCAGCATCGGCGACACCCTGCTGATCAGCCCCAGCAACGCCCGCGCAAAGGTCCAGACGATAGAAAGCTGGTCGACCCCCTCCCCACTGGTCACCGCGTCAGCCGGGCAGTCGATCGGCATCACGCTGAACGACCAGATCTTTGTCGAACGTGGTCATG
>CALAHL010000174.1 GCA_937891725.1 uncultured Rhodospirillaceae bacterium
GGAAATCAGATCATCGCCGCTTGAACCGCTGGTGTCCGAGACAATTCCGGATATATCCAGGGTGCTGCCGTCCAAAAGGAGATCGTCTCCAGCGCCCGGTTCAAATCGATCTGGTTCTCCCAGCGGATCAAATCGCTCAGCTGAAGAATGTCGGTCGGGCCGTCACGGATGCCGATCAGAAGATCGTCACCTTCGAGAGAAATCCAAAGATTATCCCGGGTGATCCCGACGCCGAATTGAAGGGTGTCGTAGCCGCCAAATCCTTCGTTCGGACTCTCGATTTCCCCGGCTGGTCTTTGAACCCGATATTGATACCGGTCGTCGATCGTGTCCCGACCATCCCCGATTTCGAAGTGGTAGACATCGTTGCCGCCACCGCCATACAGCGTGTCGTTTCCGGTCCCGCCGGACAGCGTGTCGTTTCCGGTCCCGCCGGACACCGTGTCGTTTCCAACCGGTTCGTTGAAACTGTCTATCAGCCCGCCGGAGCCTTTGAGGACGTCGTCACCGCCAAGGCCAAGCAGCACGTCCTGACCGGCACCGCCGTCGATGCTGTCCGCACCACCTGTTCCGGTGATGGTGTCGTTGCCGCTGCCACCTAGCACGTCCATACCTATTCTCCCGAGATAGTGCTTAGCTGAATTTAACTAATTTGTGAAGCTCAAATCGAATTTTCTGCGTATTTTAGACAAACGAAATTTACCCCTATTTCTACATAGTTAGGCTCTCAGATTTTCGAGACCCCGTAAAAACTTGATTGCTACTTTGACGATTTGTTCCACATCTCCGCTCACCGGAGCCACCGCCAACTCGACAGCGTCTCGTAAGCAAGGATCTTCCCTCTCGCGTGCACACGCGGTACACGACCAACATTCAACAACCCCACATGTGCAGTGATGAACCTGAACGCTTTCTTCGAGTCCGAGTTGGACGAACACCTCGACGTATCAAGCAAGACTCGGGCCATCCTGTCCGAACCCTTTGCCGCGCTTGTCGCTCTGACCACGGACGTCGTGCGGGCAGGTGGCAAGATCATGTTGTTCGGAAATGGCGGAAGCGCTGCCGACGCGCACAACATCGCGACCGAGTTCGCCGTGCGCTATAAAACAGACCGCGCGGCCATTCCGGCAATCGGCCTGACCACGGACGGTGGCGTCCTGACGGCGATCGGTAACGATTTTGGCTTCGACCAATTGTTTGCGCGACAGATCGAAGCCTTGGGCAAACCGGGCGACCTCGCCATCGGGATCTCCACATCGGGCCGCTCGCCCAATGTGCTGGAGGGCCTAAAGACGGCGCGCCGGATGGATATCCGGACTGCGGCGTTAGGCGGGGGAACCGGCGGCGACATGATCGATTTGGTCGACCTCGCCTTGATCGTTCCCTCGAAGACGACCGCGCGCATTCAGGAAATGCATATTCTACTTGGACAGATGCTGTGTGGTGCGGTCGAGGTCGAGCTCGGATTGGTCCCGGCACCGTAACTCAGGACAAGACATGACCCAAGACTCTGACTTGGCGGCACTGGTTGATCGGCTTCAAGGCGTGCGGGTTTTGACCGTGGGTGACCTGATGCTGGATCGCTTTGTATACGGAACCGTGGAACGGATCTCGCCGGAGGCCCCCGTTCCGGTGCTGCGGATCGACCACGAGAGCGCCATGCTGGGTGGAGTTGGGAATGTCGCGCGCAATTTGCGCGCCCTCAACGCATCGGTTTGCCTGGTCGCCATGCTCGGTCAGGACGAGGCGGGCCGTGAGGTAAAGGGGTTGCTGCAGGCCGATCTTGATATCGAAAGCAATCTGATCGAGGTCAACGGTCGGCCGACCACGATCAAAACGCGCTATATCGCCGGCAGCCAACAGATGTTGCGCGCCGACCGGGAGGACGTCTCACCGGCACCAGACAGCCTCGATGACGAGGTGGTGGCCCGTGCCGAGGCCGATCTGTCTGCTGCGAAAGCCATAGTTCTGTCGGATTACGGCAAAGGCGTTCTAACCAAAGAGTGCGTCACCCGGCTGATCAAGCTCGCGCGGCAGGCCGGTGTACCTGTCGTCGTGGACCCGAAGGGTCACGATTATGGCCGCTATATGGGCGCGGATCTGGTGACCCCGAACCGACGGGAGCTGACGCTTGCCACGGGACTGCCCACGGAGACCGACGAGGATGTTACCGCCGCCGCGCGCCGCCTGATCGAAACTTCCGGCGTCCGGGGTGTGCTGGTCACGCGGAGCCAGGACGGCATGACCCTGGTGCGCGGCGAAGGTCCAATGGCCGGTGACGACGGCTCGGTGCTGCATCTGTCGGCCACGGCGCGTGAAGTCTTCGACGTGTCCGGCGCCGGAGATACCGTGGTCGCGACCGTCGCGGCCGGCCTGGCGGCGGGCATCGATCTCGCCGACGCGTGCCGCTTGGCGAATGCTGCGGCGGGGATCGTTGTCGGTAAGATTGGGACGGCCACGGCCTCGGCCGAAGAGGTGGTGCACGCCCTGCACAACCGCGACCTGAGCCACAGCGAGGCCAAGACCGCGACCCTCGAGACCGCGCGATCCCAGGTCGCGCGCTGGCAGGCCCAGGGACGCAAAGTTGGCTTTACCAACGGATGTTTCGACCTGCTGCACCCGGGGCACGTGTCGCTGCTGCGCCAAGCGGCCGAGCGGTGCGACAAGCTGATCGTCGGGCTGAACAGCGATGCGTCGGTCGCGCGACTGAAGGGCCCGGAGCGGCCTGTGCAAAGCGAGGCCGCACGGGCCGCCGTCCTAGGGTCGCTCGCCTCGGTCGATCTGGTGGTGATTTTCGGTGACGACACCCCGATTGAGCTGATCACAACCCTGCGCCCAAACCTGCTGGTCAAAGGCGCGGATTACACACAGGACACCGTGGTCGGGGCGGACGTGGTCAAAAGCTATGGGGGTTCTGTCTTCCTCGCATCGCTCGAGGCCGGGTTCAGCACCACAGCCACGATCGCGAAACTCGGGAAATAGCCAGTCAGTCTTAACTTGCTCGGATCGGAACGCGCCCTTTTTTGGGGCGCGCTCCCCGATGAGGGACCAGCCGAATGCGGTCCCGAGACAAACCCTCGATTTGAGGGTCTCCCGCTGGATTAGAGGGCACCGCCGAAAGCGACGACCACGATCATGGCGAAGCCGAGCGCGTAGACGATGGTGGTCTTGGTGATGTCGATTGCGTTGTTCATTGGATCTCTCCGTTCAAGTAGGCGACGGACTATCCCGTTCCTTGCACTGCAATATGGACTCGCGAGTTGGGCAGGACCACTGACCATTTTTGCATCTTATTCATTCCATTTTGATATTAATAATATTGTATACAACATTATCCGTCTCGATTTATGGGCAAAACCGGCAAATGTCCGCCAAAATCCGTTCGCACCTGCAAAAACTCGCGGGCATTCGCGACACCCCCCCCGGCAATCGGCATCAGGCAAGTCTCGGATCGATCAATTGGCGCAATCTGACGGCGGCGGTCCGAGCCAGCTTAATGGTCAGCGCGCGCCTTCGGGCAGACGCCAGCTTCCGTTCCGGCGCCGGCCTGACAATCTCCGCCGACCAGGCGTCCGCCACCACCAGCCCGCAGATCGACTCGTCCGGTAACAGGTCCATCGGAAACCCAGGCGCGACGGCGAAATAGAACCGGTCGCAAAAGGCCTGATAGTCCGGCCATTTGGTGTCGGACAGAAAATCCTCGCGTCCGGATTTCACTTCGACAATGTCGATGCTGCCATCCGGATGAAGCGCCGCGAGGTCCGCCCGCCGCCCGGTCGCCAAGGTGAATTCGGTGACAACCGCCGCGCCAAGATCCTCAAACAGCCGCGCCGCCCCGCGGGTCAAAGCCCCAGTGACTGCGGGCCGGACATCACCGGGGTTTGAAATCGGTCGCTCCCCGGGTGTCCACATCCTGGATGTCGGCACCGCGCAGATCCGCGTCGGTCATGACGGCATCCTGCAGATCGG
>CALAHL010000175.1 GCA_937891725.1 uncultured Rhodospirillaceae bacterium
TGGGTCACGCCGGCAAAGGCTGTCTTGGGGTCGGGAATCGGTGCCGCGTCGGTCAGCACGTGACAGGCGATGCCATCATCCTCCGACAGCCGCGCCGCCTTTTCGGCATCCCGAACGCTACCCGACACCCGCCATCCTGCGGCCAACAGCCGCTGGGCCAACCGCAGGGCGGTGTAGCCGAGACCGAAAAAGAACACGTGACCGGCGGAACCGGTCGGTTTCGGAAGGGTCGGATCGGGGGACTGTGTCATACTCGCAACCGTGTCAGCGTTTGTGGGCCGCCCCCAGCTTGCCCGACCCCCGCCCGGAAGGCTAAGAGTGGGCAGGTCCAGGGACGTTCCCTTAGGACATAGGATAACGGTCCGGGACACGCCAGTCGTGACGGACGCCTTCCGCGAGGCCGAGGCAATTCGGCCGGGCCGGGCGGGCCGGATAGATCGGAAACGATATCCGCGTCATCGGGCATTTGGTCGATGGAGCCTCTCGCTCCAGCCACGTCCGGTCACGCGTGACAGGAGGATGTGGAATGACCAAACGCGGCGTGATGCTGTGCGGACACGGAAGTCGGGATCAGGGTGCGGTCGATGAGTTCGCCGCCGTGGCGATGAAGCTGCGGGCGCGGATGGCCGATCGCTACGATGTGGACTACGGCTATCTGGAATTCGCAAACCCGGTGATCAACAAGGGCCTGGACGGCTTGAAGGCGCGCGGAGCCGAGGAGGTTCTCGCGGTGCCCGGAATGCTGTTCGCCGCCGGCCACGCCAAGAACGACATCCCCTCGGTGCTCAACACCTACATGGCGCAGAACGGGCTGACGGTCCGATATGGCCGGGAGTTGGGCATTGACCCGCGCATGCTGAAGGCGGCGAGCGACCGGATCGAACAGGCCCTGGAAGCCGCAGGCGGCGACGTGCCGCGCCACGAGACGCTGCTGATGGTGGTGGGTCGGGGCGCCAGCGACCCGGACGCAAATTCCAATGTGGTCAAGGTCATGCGGATGCTGTGGGAAGGCCTGGGCTTCGGCTGGGGCGAGACCTGCTATTCCGGCGTGACCTTCCCGCTGGTCGAGCCCGGCCTGCGTCAGACCGCCAAACTGGGCTTCAGGCGGGTGGTGGTGTTCCCGTATTTCCTGTTCACCGGCGTGCTGGTGCGGCGGATCTACGACTACACCGACATCGTGGCCAAGGACTTTCCGGATATCGAGTTCATCAAGGCCGGGTATCTGAACGATCACGAGATGGTGCTGCAGACCTTCGAGGCCCGGATCGACGAGATCCTGGAGGGCACCGGCAACATGAACTGCCAGATGTGCAAATACCGCCAGCAGGTCCTGGGCTTCGAGGACGAGGTCGGTCTGCAGCAGGAAAGCCACCACCACCATGTGGAAGGCATCGGCACCGGCCCGGCGGAAGATCATGATCACGGCCACGGCCATGGGCACGATCATGGACATGACCATGGGCACGGGCATTCCCACGACCATGAGCACGGGCATGAGCACCAGCACGGCCATTCCCATGACCACGAGCATGATCATGATCATGATCACAAGCACGGGCACGGGCACTCTCATGACCATGGCCATGATCACGATCATGGCCACCACCATCACCCATATCCACATGCTGACCATCCGATGGGTCCCAAGACCCTGCGCAAAGGTCTGGGCGGGTGAATCTGGCGGCGGCCATGAGCGGTGATGAAGATGTCAGCGGAGAACGCGGTTGGCTGGCGGACGGGGCAGAGATCACCCGCCGCTCCTTCGCCGTCGTCGAGGCCGAAGCCGACTTCGGCGCTCTCGCCCCGCTCGAACGCGGGGTCGCCATCCGGCTGATCCATGCCTGCGGAATGGTGGAGATCGCCCCGGACCTCCGCTTCGCACCCGGCGCCGTGCAAGCCGGTCGAGTGGCCCTGGCGCGCGGCGCGCCGATCCTGGTCGACGCCCGCATGGTCGAATACGGCATCACCCGCGCGCGCCTGCCCGCCGATAATCCGGTGATCTGCACCCTGAACGATCCACGCACACCGGAGATTGCGGCCCGCGACGCCACCACGCGCTCGGCGGCCGCCGTCGATCTCTGGTTGCCGCATCTGGAAGGCGCCGTGGTCTCTATCGGCAACGCGCCGACAGCACTGTTCCGGCTGCTGGACCTGATCCGTGAGGGCGCCCCTCGCCCTGCAGTGATCCTCGGCTTCCCGGTCGGTTTCGTCGGTGCTGCCGAATCAAAACATCAGCTCGGTGAGACCGACCTGCCGTTCGTCACCCTGCTGGGTCGAAAAGGCGGCAGCGCAATTGCCGCCGCCGGTATCAACGCCCTCGCCCACGAAGGAGTGTGAGATGACCGCGCCCTGGCTCTCGGTTGTGGGGATCGGCGAGGACGGGCTCGACGGGCTTTCTGCAGCCGCGCGCGCCCTGCTCGACCAGGCTGAGATCGTCATCGGCGGCGACCGGCATCTGGCAATGCTGCCGGACACCGACACCCGCGAGCGCGTGGCCTGGCCCTCTCCGCTGAAAGCGCTGGTGGAGCGGATCGAGGGCTATCGGCCGCGCCCCGTCTGTGTCTTTGCAAGCGGCGATCCGTTCTGTTTCGGGGTCGGCACCACGCTGGCCCGCCGGATCGGGGCCGAGCAGATGGTGGTGATCCCGGCGCCGAGCGCCCGGTCGCTGGCCTGTGCCCGCCTTGGCTGGCCCGAGCACACCACCCGGCTGATCACCCTGCACGGACGACCTCTGGCCTTGCTGACCCCGCACCTGCAACCGGGGGCGCGGCTGCTGATCCTATCCGAAAACGGCGCCACTCCGGCCCAGGTCGCAGCACATCTCGCCCACCACGGTTTCGGGGAAAGTGACATTCACGTCCTCGAACGCATGGGCGGTCCCGCCGAGCGACGCAGCGAAAGCCGGGCCGACGCTCTGAGCCGAGCCGACTTCGACGACCTGAACACAATCGCCGTCGAGCTGATCGCAGGCCCCGACGCCCGCCCGCTGGCAACCGTCGGCGGCCTGCCGGACGAAGCCTTTCGCCATGACGGACAGATGACCAAGCGCGAGACCCGCGCGGTCACGCTCTCGGCGCTGTCGCCCTTCCCCGGCGGTCTGCTGTGGGACATCGGTGCCGGCTGCGGCTCGGTCTCGGTCGAGTGGATGCGGTCCGATCCCCTGAACCGGGCTGTGGCGGTCGAGCCGAAGGCGGCTCGGCGCGCCATGATCGCGGAGAACGCGGAGACCCTGGGCGTGCCGAGCCTGGAGATCATCGACGGCACCGCGCCCGACGCGCTTCAGGACCTTCCGGCCCCGGATTCGATCTTTGTCGGCGGCGGGGCCTCAAGCGACGGCGTGGTCGACGCCTGCTGGTCGGCGCTCAAGCCCGGCGGTCACCTAGTCGCCAACTGCGTGACGCTGGAGGGCGAGGCCGAATTGCTGCGCCGGTTCGAAACTTTGGGCGGCGATCTGATTCGGCTTGCGGTCTCGCGGGCGGAGCCGGTC
>CALAHL010000176.1 GCA_937891725.1 uncultured Rhodospirillaceae bacterium
GTGAGGGCGAGCATGTCGGCCTCGGTGCCGCCGCTCGTGAAGATGATTTCCGGTGGCGGACGCGCGATCAGCTCCGCGACCCGGTGGCGGGCGGTCTCAATGACGGCCCGCGCGGCCCGACCGGCGGTGTGGATCGACGACGGATTTCCCGGTTGTCCGGCCGCATCCATCATCGCGTCGCGGGAGGCCGGCCGTAGCGGGGCGGTCGCGTTGTAGTCGAGATAGCTGGGGTCCATCATAACGCTGCCGAGCATGTCAGTCCGACATCGGGTTGAGAAGTCCTCTGGAATCGCAGACGGCCCCGAACGGGGCCGCCCAAGCGATCAAGACATTCGACGCCGGGAGACGTGACCTCAGTCCGCGGCGAGCGGCTGGGCCCGGGGGTCGTCGTTCGCGGCCTTGCCGACGGCACCCGGAACCTCGCCACCCAGGACGTCCGCGACGCTGACCCGTTTGAGGAACCAGTGAACCTGATTGCCAAGCTGTTCCCAAAGATCATGGGTGACCGGCTTCTGTTCGGAGACCGGGACCGGTTTTTCGGCGGCATCGGTCTGTTCGACGGCAGCGACGATCGACGCGATCGTGATCTCCTTGAGCGGGCGGGCGGGAAGATAGCCGCCACCCGGACCCCGAACGCTTTTCACGACACCAGCCCGTCGCAGTTTGGCGAACAGCTGTTCCAGATAGGACAGCGAGATGTCCTGTCGCTCGGCGATCTCCGCCAAGGCCACCGGTCGTCCGTCCGTGCTGGTGGCGAGATCACAGATTGCCATAACGGCATAACGTCCCTTAGCGCTCAGCTTCATCACTTAAGGTCTCCTGAACTCTCTGGACCGTCACGCCATTCCTAAACGCGTGATCGAACCTGACCGGATTTATCGCAACGCCCTTTGAAACAGGTTCGGGGCAGATATTTCGAGACAAACCAACGCATTCCGCCATTTCAGCCAAAAGCGTAGTGGTTAATTCGAAACACATCAAGACACAAACCAACACAAAAGCACATAAAGAGTGTGGTCTTTCTGATCCACGGCAGAGGGAGAGTAGGGTGATCTCGCGACGTTTCACCCCCTGGTGAACGGAAATCGGACTTAGTCTGCGGGCATCATTTATCTGCCGGGGGCGCTTGCGTGTTGGACAGACGGGGCCGCACAGTCTATGTCCGTGATAACAGATAGATGCGCTTCATGAGGATGCCATGCCCGAAGTGATTATCAATGGCCCCGAGGGACGTATCGAGGGGCGTTATATCCATGCCAAGGAAAACAACGCGCCGATCGCGCTGATGCTGCATCCGCATCCGGAGCACGGCGGCACGATGAACAACAAGGTTGTGTACTCGATGTACCAATCCTTTGTTGCGCGCGGCTTCTCGACCCTGCGGTTTAACTTTCGGGGCGTCGGCCGCTCCCAGGGCGAATACGATGGGGGCGAGGGCGAGCTGTCCGATGCCGCCTCGGCGCTCGATTGGCTGCAGACCTACAACCCGAATTCCCGTGCCTGCTGGATTGCCGGGTTCTCGTTCGGGGCCTGGATCGGCATGCAGCTTCTGATGCGCCGTCCGGAAATCACCGGGTTCGTCTCGATCGCACCGCCGGCTAATCTGTTCGATTTCACCTTCCTTGCCCCCTGTCCGGCCTCGGGTCTGATGGTTCAGGGCGATCAGGACGAGATTGTGCCTCCGGATTCGGTCAAGAAACTGGTCGACAAACTCTCGACCCAGCGTGGCATCAAGATCGACTACCGGATCATCAAGGGCGCCAACCATTTCTTCGGCAAGCACATGGACGAGATGTCCGGGATTGTCGGGGATTATATGGACAAGGCGATGGCCGCAGCGGAAGCCGCCGAAAAAGAAAAAGCCGGCTGATCGGGAACGGCCGCGCTCAGTCGGAACTCACGCGCGCTGTTGCGAAGTTCAGGCGACCGCCGGTATGGGGCACCGCGACACCGGTGGTTCCCGGATAGGTGATCGGCAGGCGTGCCAGAGACCGGACGGCGAGATAGGCGAAGGCCTGGGCCTCGAGCGCGTCTCCATCCCATCCCAAATCGTCCGCCGCCAGGACCGGCACGTTCATGCGGGAGCGCAGACCCGCCATCAAGGTCTCGTTGTGCCGCCCGCCGCCGGCGACCACCCAGCGTTCCACCGGTTCCGGAAACCAGCCTGCCGCCGCCGCGATCGAGCGGGTGGTGAACGCGGTCAGCAGGGCGGCGCCATCCGCGTCCGACAAACCCTCCGTGAGCGTCATCGCCCACTGACCGAACGCGTCCCGGTCGAGGGATTTCGGTGGGGTTTCGGCAAAATACGGGTGGGTCATCAGCCGATCCAGCAGATCCGGGTCGATACGGCCGGTTGCGGCGAGCGCCCCGCCGTCATCCCGGGCGGCGCCGAGCCGCTGGGTGCACCAGTCGTCGATCAGCGCATTGCCGGGGCCGGTGTCGAACGCGAGCAGATCGTCCGCCCCCCGCCCGATCCAGGTCACGTTTGCCACCCCGCCGATATTCAGCACCGCCACCGGGCGCGGCAGATCTTTCACCAGTGCGCGGTGGAACACCGGAACCAGCGGCGCGCCCTGACCACCGGCGGCGACATCGGCGGTCCGGAGATCCGAGATCACGTCGATCCCGACCCCGGCGGCGAGCCCCAGCCCGTCGCCGATCTGCCAGGTGCGGCCCAGATCCGGGGTGTGCAGGATGGTGTGGCCGTGAAATCCGATCACGGAGACCTGATCCGCTGACAGGCCCGCCTGCCGCAGCAGTGCGCGCACCGCGTCCTCGTGCAGTCGGGTCAGGGCCGACTCCACCCCGCCGACATCTCCCACACCGCCCAGGACCCCCCGCAGCCGTGCCCGGAAGCCCTCATCGTAGTCGACGGTTACGGCGTCGATCGCCTCCACATGGTCGATCCCGTCGGTCCGGATCAGGGCGGCGTCGATCCCGTCCATCGACGTGCCGCTCATCAAACCGATTGCGGTGACGATCCCGGGAGTCGCGTGCGTGTCAGTCATGTGGCCTCGAGAGGTGCGCGGTTTGACCCCCATCATCCGATCCGGCGGGTTGGTTTGTCGACCGCTGCGTTCGCGGTTCACGGTTTCGTTGTTCGACCGCCGGTCCTGTGGTACATGGCGCGCCCGCTTTCACGACACATCCGGGCAGCGATCATGACCACGCCGAAATCCGATTTCCTGGCCGCCATCATCGAGCGCGGCTTCATGCACCAGTGCACCGACCTGGACGCTCTCGATACGGCGTTCGGCGAGGAGATGGTGACGGCGTATATCGGCTTCGACTGCACGGCCGACAGTCTGCATGTGGGCTCGCTGCTCCAGATCATGCTGCTGCGGTGGCTGCAGAAGACCGGCCACAAGCCGATCGTGCTGATGGGCGGCGGGACCTCCAAGGTTGGTGACCCGTCCTTCAAGGACGAGGCGCGCAAGCTGTTGAGCGAAGAGGACATTGAGCGCAACAAGGCTGGTATCCAGCAGGTTTTCGCGAAATACCTGACCTTCGGCGACGGGCCGTCGGATGCGGTGATGGCGGACAACGCCGACTGGCTGGACAAGCTCGAATACATCAAGTTCCTGCGGGACTATGGCGCGCATTTCTCGGTCAACCGAATGCTCAGCTTTGACAGCGTCAAGCTGCGGCTGGAGCGCGAGCAGTCGCTCAGTTTCCTCGAGTTCAACTACATGATCCTGCAGGCCTACGACTTCCTGGAGCTGCGGCGCCGGTACGGCTGCACGCTGCAGATGGGTGGCTCCGACCAGTGGGGGAATATCGTCAACGGGGTCGAGCTCGCGCGCCGGGTCGACCAGCAGACCATTTTCGGACTGACCTCGCCGCTGATCACCACCAGTTCAGGCGCCAAGATGGGCAAGACCGCGCAAGGGGCGGTCTGGCTCAACGCGGACAAGCTGTCGCCTTATGATTTTTGGCAGTACTGGCGGAACACCGAGGACGCCGATGTCGGTCGTTTCCTACGGTTGTTCACCGAGATGCCGATGGACGAGGTCGCGCGGCTGGAGGCCCTGGGAGGGGCCGAGATCAACGACGCCAAGAAGATCCTGGCAACCGAGATCACCCGGCTCTGTCATGGCGAGGCGGTGGCCGAGCAGGCGGCCGAAACGGCGCGCCAGACCTTCGAGGCCGGGCAGTCCGCCGAAGGTCTGCCGACCGTCGACGTGCCGGGCGCCGAGCTGGCGCTTGGGCTGGGTGTGGTCGAGGCCCTGCGGCGCTCGGGGCTGGTGGCCAGCAACGGCGAGGCGCGGCGGCTGATCAAAGGCGGGGGTGCCAGGGTAAACGACGCGCCGATCACAGATGAGGCGGCTGTTCTCGGCACCAACGACGTGACTTCGGACGGCGTGATCAAGCTGTCCTCCGGCAAGAAACGCCACGCGCTTCTGAAGATCCTTTAGACCTCTACCGGCCCAGATCATCGGGCTGTTGCTGGCCGGGCGGCAGGATGTCCGCCGGCTGGTAACCCGGGCTCTCGGAGGTCGACACCAGTTCTCGGAGGAAGCCCGGCGCGAGTGCCGTGAGCGGGTTGATCGTGATGTTCGGGTCTTCCAATGGCCCATCGAGCCGGAATTCCGTCGCCAGCAGGCCTTCACCCTCTCCGCCGGTCAGCAGCTCGCCGAGAACGGGGATCTTGTCGATCAGGCGGGACAGGGAATAGGCCGGTGCGAGCAGACCCACGAAATGCGCGATCTCGGTCTCCCGTTCCAGGGTGCCATTAAGTTTCAGCCCCAGTCCCGGTCCATAGGCGACCACATCTTTGATATCGACCGTGTCCTTGGTCACGATCGCCCGGCCGCGGGCGCGGGAAAACCGAATGCCGTCGCCGCTAAGGGTGTCGCCCAACCCGGTGAACGAGGCGGACGACAAGAACTTCGCAAAACCAGGAGCGTCGATGACCCGGAACTCGTCCATCAGGACGATCACGTCCATCCCGTCGTCGAATCCGTTCCCGGTGAGCTTGCCGTCGACCTTGAGGGTGCCGCCACTGATATTGTCGGCGGTGTCGAACGCCTTCAGGAAGGCGCCCGCATTGGCCGCGCGCAGGGCCAAGCGCCGTTCTCCGCGCACCGGTTCCACCGTTAGCGAGACTTCGCCGCCTGCGATCTGTCCCTTGAGACTCATCTGATCGAGGTGGTCTCCCGTTTGCCGGATCCCAAGGGCCGCGTCGGTGATCGGCGGCCGGTCGTCGCCCAGGATCAGCTCATCCGCAAAAAATCTGGCTTCGATGCGCAACTGCGAGGCCGGGTCGCTGTCCTTGGCATCCTCGTCGCGCGCCGCGAGGATCGGGGTAAGGTCAATGACCGAGCCACTGAGGGTGGCGCGCCAGCCGGCGTCCTGAAGGTGTTCAATCCGGCCTGCGGCGCGGGTTTTTCCGAAGCGCAATTGCGAGATATCCGCTGTTTCGAAGGCGCCGTCGAGGTCGAATTCGGCAGATGCGTTGACGGCCAGATCACCGGCGATCAATTCGATGCTGCGCAGCAGGTGCGGCACACCCTTCTTAAGGACCAGCTTGGCCCGCACCACACCCGCGGTGTCCTCCGGCTTCTCCCAATTCAACTCGGGGATGCGCAGTCCGGTGTTGCCGAGATCGGCCTCCACCGACAACACGGTGTCGCCCGCCCAGCTGGTCTCCCGGTCCACCGTGGCTTCGGTTGTTCCCGTCATCCGGTCGGTCAGGTCGATCCCCAGTTCGGCAAGTCCCTCGGCATCGATCCTGGTCTTGATCCATTCCCGAGTTTGGACCCCGGAACCCTCGACGAAACTCTCCTCGACCCGGACCTCGGCGCGCTCACCCAGGATCGTGGCGGTGCCGGACACTTTCATGCCGGTTCCCGTCACGTCGAGTTCCAGCTCTCCCTGGGTCAGATCGGCGGTCTCGACCACGTCTTGGATCTCGACCTCGCTGAGATTGGCGGCGGCCCCGATCTTGACCTCCTCGACCTTGAGGTCCTTCAGCAAGGGGATCTCGAACTTCAGGCGGGCCCCGGCCAATCCCTTGACCGTGGCGGGATCAAGGCCGATTTCCGCCGCATAGCCCAGCGGCTCCTGATCCAGAACCCAGAGCGCATCGGCAAGCGGGCCTTGGACCGAAAGATCGACCGAAGCGACCTCGAGACGGTCGGTCCCGATATTGGAGATGAAGACGTTCGACCCTTCTTGGACGGACAATCCCCGCAGCTGCCCCGAATAGATCTGAATATCGAAGCTCGTCTCGTTGAACGTGGCGCTGCCGTTCGAGTTCACCACGGGCGGCAGCGGGCGATAATAGTGCGTGCTCACGCCCGAGAAATCGATTTTACCGGTCAGCTCGTCGACCTGCAGGCTTTCGATATCCAGCCCGTCCATCCATCCCTGCAGGCGCAAGGTGACACCATCGACCTTTCCGTCCCGAAGATTTTCAGTGATCCAGGCGTGGGTTCCGGGATTGAAATCAGGAGGCCAATAGGTCCGCAGGTCGTTGAGCGGCAGATCTGTGATGCCGCCATCCACCAATAGCCCCCAGCCGGTACCACCGCGGCCAAGCTGCGCACGGATCGCAACCAGAGGTCCCCCAATGTCGAGTGAAGCGTCGACGGCAATCACATGTCCGCCATCGCTTAGGTTTACGGTGATGGATCCGCCGCCGAGCGGGACCGGGTTTGCAAGATGTTCGGGCAGGTTGAACCTCCCCGCCGTCGTCGACAGCTCGACCCGACCCTCGATGTGGTCTGTGCCAAGACGCATCTTCAGATCCGCGTTCGCCGCCAAAGTGGCCTTCAATCTCTCCAAGGGCGCCAAATTCGGATCCATCGCGACGAGGTCGGTGGGCGGCAGGCCGCTTGCCTGCAGCTGGAGGGAGAGGTTCTCGTCAGGCGGCTCGTACCGGCCGGCCAGGCTCAGATCGCTCACCGCCCCGCTCTGCCAGAGCGCCCGTGCGGTCCCCCGGAAGGCCAACCCGCCGACCGACCGATTGAGTTCCAGCTCGACGGCGCCGAAGCGCAGGGTCTGGTCTCTCACCTCGTCCACGACGGTCACATCGGCGTCGCGGACCGTCACCGAGACCAGAGACGCCAAGCTGCGGCTGTCGGCCTCCAGCTCGTCCGCGGTACCGCCACCCGCCAGCGGCTCCAGCAGGGCGGCCAGGTCGAATTCCCGAGCAGCGCCGCCGGTCGCGGCATCTTCCGGGATCAGACTCCACCCCCCCGTCGCCTCGTGGCGTACGGTGACGTTCGGCTCCAGGACCTCGATCCGCTTTGGACGAAACTCACCTCTGATCAGCGCTTCTCCGCTGAGTGCGATGGCGATCGTGTCGATCGTGGCGGCGACCTCCTGATCGCGATCCCGGATCACCACGTCTCTGGCGATCAGGTCGAAGGCGCGGTTCCATCCGCTCCAGGCAATCTCCGTCGAGCCGACATTGGTCGAAATGCCGAGTTCGGTATCGGTCAGGGCAGCGCCGATGGTCTCGTTCAGGAGATCGACCCGGATCGGTCCCTTGGAAAATTGCCATGCCAACACCCCGCCGCTGATCGCGATCAGCAGCAGCAGGCCGGCGATCAATTCCAGGACGATGACGGAGGCACGATGAATCAAGTTGGAGCTCGGCGGCTGGAATGGACAAGTGTAACCCTACGCGATCGAATGTGGCGACATGATGGGTCATGTGATGGCGCCCGTCGCGTCTTTTCGGCGCCTTGCAGGACAGATGAACTCAGCCTGACGGCTTGACCGGTTTCGGGCAATGTCCGCACTGTTGAAAATCATCAACCCAATTGGGATCGAGAGCCGCCGTGACCTTCAATCTCTCCCCGCGTGGAGCGCCCGTCCCGAGGGATGCGGAGGCGGTCCGGATCGGACTCGAACGCTGGGCGGAGCAGGCGGCCGCGCAGGCCGATGCCGGACTCCGGGATCGGGCACATGCCCTGGTCCAGGATCCGTCATGCCGGGCGGTGCTGGAAGGCATTTTCGCGCACAGTCCCTACCTGACGCGCGAGATGATGCGGGAGCAGGGCTTCGTTTGTGCGGTGTTCGGTGACGGGGCGGATGCAGCGATCGGGGCGGTCCTCTCGGATTTGGAGTCGATCCCCGCCGATCTGGATGAGGCCGCAGCGATGCAGCGGTTGCGGGTGGCGAAGCGCCGGGGTGCCTTGACAGTCGCGCTCGCCGATATCGCGGGGATCTGGGATCTGACACAGGTGACCCACGCTCTGTCCGATCTGGCGGAGAAGGGTTTGGAGGTGGCGTGGCGTCACGCGCTGACCCAGCAGATCCGTCGCGGCAAGCTGCCGCTTGAGCTGTCGGAGGATCCGATCGGCGGATCCGGGCTTGTGTGTCTGGCGATGGGAAAGCTCGGCGCGCGAGAGCTGAATTACTCAAGCGATGTGGATCTGATCGTTCTCTACGACGACATGTTGCCCGCCTATGACGGGCTTCTGGAACTCCGGCAGGCCTTCGTGCGGGCGACCCAGGGGATGGTGCGCCTGATGGAGGAACGCACCTCGGACGGCTATGTCTTCCGGACCGATCTGCGTCTCCGCCCCGATCCCAACGCGACCCCTCTGGCGGTCTCGATGACGGCTGCGGAGGGGTACTACGAAAGCACCGGCCAGAATTGGGAACGGGCGGCGATGATCAAGGCCCGTCCGGTCGCATCCGACGCCGGCTCGGCGGACGGGTTCATAAAGGCGATCACCCCGTTCGTGTGGCGGCGGCATCTGGATTTCGCGGCGATTCAGGACATTCACTCGATCAAGCGCCAGATCGCCAGCCATAAGCGCGGCCGTGTGATCAAGGCCGAGGGTCAGAATGTGAAGCTGGGTCGCGGGGGAATCCGTGAGGTCGAGTTCTTCGCCCAGACCCAGCAGCTGATCT
>CALAHL010000177.1 GCA_937891725.1 uncultured Rhodospirillaceae bacterium
ATCGTTTCCCCTTCTCGTCGAAACACGGCGAGTTACGTCAGTTGAAAGTAAGGTGTGGTCGGGGTGAATTCAACACTCAGCGCCACGCCAAAATAAGAAAAATCTATAATTTCCCTAGGTTTTCTGTGGACTTGTTCGACAAGGCTCACGACCTGCAACGCGAGATGTACAGATCGCACGCTTCGCATTCTGGTTTAAATTCAAATTCTCGCCGTTTGCCGGTTTGCAACAGTGCCTCTTGCACGCCACGTTACGCTGATATCCCACACTCGGTTCGGGCTAGGTGGCGCTTTATGACGAACGATCACGATCAAACTCCAGGACAAGACCAAACCCCAGGGGAGGCTTTGTTCCAGAAGCTGGGCAAAGGGCCGACGGATGCCGATTTTGAGTTGGACCTGACCGGCATGGATCTCGCGCAGGCTCGAGAGGCGCTCGTTCTCATGTTGGACCAGAACCGGTTTCTCCCCGTCCGCAGCATTTTGGTCCGGCTGGACAAGCCCGCCGAGGGTGGAGGTGAAACCTTGTTTCAACCGGTCGGGCGGATGCTGCTCGAAGCCCGTCGGCACGGACTTCTCAGCACGCTGAGCCTTCTGCCTCCAGAGGACGGGATCGGATATCGACTGGAGTCCGTCGGACAGCCGGACAACGACGGGCCGGATTTCGACCCCCACGATCCCGACTGAGACCGGCCGCTACTCGGCGGCGACCGCCCGCTGTTCGCGTCGATTGAGCTTATGGCTTTCGCTTTTCAGCTGACCACAGGCCGCCAGAATATCTCGACCGCGCGGGGTCCGGACAGGGGACGCGTAGCCGGCCTTCATCAAGACCTGGGCAAACCGCTCAATATGATCCGGGTCGGAACACTCATAGGCCGAGCCGGGCCATGGATTGAACGGGATCAAGTTGATCTTGGCCGGAATTCCCTTGATGAGAGCAACCAGTTGGCGGGCGTGCTCCAAACTGTCGTTCACGCCCTCCAACATCACGTATTCGAAGGTGATTCGCCGCGCGTTGTTGACGCCGGGATAGGAGCGACAGGCGTCGAGGAGGTCTTTGATCGGCCATTTTCGATTGACCGGAACCAACTCGTCTCGAATCTCATCGGTTGTGCCATGGAGGGAGATAGCCAGATTCACGCCGATTTCGGCCCCACAGCGCGCCATCATCGGCACCACCCCGGAGGTCGACAGCGTGATCCGGCGACGCGACAGCGCCAGCCCCTCACCGTCCATCGCAATCCGCATGGCGGAAGCGACATTCTCGAAATTGTACAGCGGCTCACCCATGCCCATCAGCACAATATTTGTCAGACGTCGATTGACGCCGGCCGACGGGAACCCGGCCAATTCATCCAAGGCCAAAAGAACCTGACCAACCACTTCAGCCGCGGTCAGATTCCGCACCAGACGCTGAGTCCCGGTGTGGCAGAACGAGCAGGTGAGCGTACAACCCACCTGGGACGAGATGCACAACGTCCCGCGATCGTCTTCCGGAATGAACACTGTCTCGGCCTCGTTGCCGTCGTCAAACCGCAGCAGCCATTTGATCGTACCGTCCGAGCTGTCCTGGCGGCTCACCACGCGCGGTCGCGAAATCCTGAAGCTCGCCGCGAGCAGGGCGCGGATCGGCTTCGCCAGATTGGTCATCAGGTCGAAATCGACCGCACCCCGATGATAAATCCAGTGCCAAAGCTGATTTGCCCGGAACCTGGGGAGACCGAACTCGGTGATCACAGCTTCCAGTTCCGAACGCTCCAAGCCAACCAAATCACGCCGTGGATCAACAACTGGCTTGGCCGCAAAGGCGTACAGTTCAGCCTTCGCCGCATCGGGCGTGATTTCGCTCAGAGTCTCGGTCAGGGTGCTGGACATTGCCGGAACATGGGCGATCCCGCGGTCCGGTGCAACCATTTCCAGCCATTCCGAACGGGAAACTGGATCTGAAAAGAGAATTGGGAGCGGTTATGACGCGCAGGCTTGGTCGATCACCCGCTTCGTCGCCGTGAATCCAATCAGCGAGTAGGTATCCATGGTCACGGTTCCCCGAGAAGATGAGCCTTCGACGATCATGTTCGAACCGGCGATCATGGCGCCAATCAAATTCGCATCTTCCTCCGGACCGCGTGTCCAGGCCTTGTCGTCGTCGGTAAACAGCTCGAACCGGCTCCCACCAATCTTGACACTGACCAAACTGTCCT
Source organism: uncultured Rhodospirillaceae bacterium (assembly GCA_937891725.1). Taxonomy (GTDB): domain Bacteria; phylum Pseudomonadota; class Alphaproteobacteria; order Thalassobaculales; family Thalassobaculaceae; genus JANSYC01. Next base: position 2,201 of record CALAHL010000177.1, read on the forward strand.
TCTTGTAGGTATATCCGGTGACGAT
>CALAHL010000178.1 GCA_937891725.1 uncultured Rhodospirillaceae bacterium
TCAGCTCGGTATGCGCATCGGTTACCGTGATCAGATCATGGGACCGGTACTTCAGGTGGAGACGTGTTTGATCTCCCAGATGCTCGACCCTTTCGACAAAGCTCTCCTGCCCATCGCCTTGGGTGATTTGTTCCGGTCGCAATCCGATGAAAGCCGCTTGGTCAGGCGCTCCGGCGAAGGCATCGGCGGGCAAGACATTGATGCGCGGTTGGCCCAAACGACTTGCCGCATAGATGCTGACCGGATCTTCGTAGATCTCTCGTGGCGTGCCGAATTGCACAAGGCGCCCGTTGTCCAGAACCCCGACATGGGTTGCCATGGTCATCGCTTCGATCTGGTCATGCGTGACATAGAGCAGCGTCGCACCGGAATGAGACTGGATGTTCTTGAGCTCGATCCGCAGGTCACTGCGCAGCTTGGCATCGAGCGAGCTGAGCGGTTCGTCCATCAAGTAGACCGAAGGGTTTCGCACCAAGGCCCGGCCGATGGAGACGCGCTGCATCTCGCCGCCCGACAGCGCCGTCGCTTTGTTGTCCAGCTTGTGCGATATCTGCAGAACCTCGGCCACTTCACTGACCTTGCGGTCGATCTCGGCCTGCGGTGTGCGCAGGATCGGAGACTTGAGCGGAAACTCCAGGTTTTGCCGAACCGTGAGGTGCGGATAGAGCGAGTATTGCTGAAACACCATCGCCACGTCGCGTTGGGCAGGGGTGAGCCCCGCCATGGGACGGCCACCGATAGAAACGTCGCCAGCGTCCGGCAGATCAAGGCCCGATACCATTCGCAGCGTGGTGGTTTTCCCGGCGCCGGTCGGCCCAAGAAGCACCACGAATGAGCCGTCGGGGACGGTCATGCTCACATCGTCCAGCGCGGTGTCAGACCCGAAGCGCTTCGACACCTTGTTCAGGATAACCTTAGCCATGGTTCAAGACCTCCTGGTTTGCTTCTGAGCGCAGTGCGTGACCGGTCGTTGCATCGAACAGCGAGAGCGTACGGGCATCGAAATCAAGGCCGGTTCTTTCGCCTTCCTTGACGGTCACATGCGACGGGATTCGCGCCTTGACCTGACCGTGCTCGGTTTTCAGCGTCACGATCTGCGTGGTTCCCAGATACTCGCTTGCCACCACCTCACCACGGTACGCAGCTGCATCTTTCAAATGAACATGTTCAGGGCGAACACCCAAAGTCAGCGCGCCGCTCTCACCATCCAGTTGGTGGGGCACTACAATGCGCGCGTCGCCCAGTTGAACGAATTCGGCGCCCTTGCCGACGGTTCCGTTGAACTCCAGGAAATTCATCGGAGGGGAGCCAATGAACTCGGCCACGAATTTCGTCGCAGGCCAATCATAGATGTCTTGTGGCACGCCGAACTGCTCCACGACGCCGTGGTTCATCACGACGATCTTGTCGCCCATCTGCATCGCCTCAAGCTGATCGTGGGTCACATAGACGGTGGTGGCCCCCATCCGGTCATGCAATGCGCGCAGTTCCTCAGACATATGCTCGCGGAACTCGGCATCGAGCGCGCCAAGCGGTTCATCCATGAAGAACGCCTTGGGATCCCGAACAATCGCCCGCCCAAGGGCCACGCGTTGCCTATCGCCGCCCGACAGCCCGCCGACGGGGCGATTGAGGATATCTGTGATCCCAAGGATCTCGGCGATTTCCGCGACCTTCGCTTTCACCTGCGCCTTCGGCATGCCTTGGCTGATCAGCGGATAGCTGATGTTCTTGCCAACATTCATATGCGGATAGAGCGCGAACATCTGAAAGACGAAGGCGATATCGCGCTGACTGGCTGGCTTCTGGCCGACTTCTTCACCGTCGATGAAAATCTCGCCGGAGGTCGGCAGTTCCAGCCCTGCCATCATTCGCAGGGTCGTTGTCTTTCCGCAGCCCGAGGGGCCAAGCAGCATGAAGAACTCACCGTCCTCGATGGTGAAGGTCGAAGATTTGACGGCATTGAATGAGCCGAAGTCCTTGCGCACGTTTTCGATGCGTATCTGTGCCATGGGCCTACTCCCGGAAGTGGCTGACGATGATGAACATCACCGTGCCGACAAGTGTGACAATGAAGGAGTAGCTGTAGAGCCACAGAACGAAGGGCTGCATCAGCATCACGACC
>CALAHL010000179.1 GCA_937891725.1 uncultured Rhodospirillaceae bacterium
GATCACCAACAGCTTGGACTACGCGATCGGCGAGACCGACCGCCGCCGCGCCCGTCAGGTCGAATACAACAAGCTCCACGGCATCACCCCGGAAAGCATCCGGAAGAACATCGGCGACATCCTGGAGAGCGTCTACGAGCGCGGCGACCACGTCACGGTCGAGACCGGTGCCGGTGAGGGCGAGCTGGTCGACAAGCCGATCAGGGAGATCATCGCCGATCTGGAACAGCGCATGAAGACCGCCGCCGCCGATCTGGAATTCGAGGAGGCCGCCCGCCTGCGCGACGAGATCAAGCGCCTGGAGGCGGCCGACCTGGGCATGACCCTGGAGGGCAAGCCGCTGCCCAAGGGCGCGGTGGTGCGCCTGAAGACCATGATCCAGCCCCCCAGCGGCCGGCCACCGGAGAAGGGCGGCAAGGGCCGTGGGAGGCGGCGGGGACGGTAAGGCGCACCTTCAAGCGCCCTCTGACAGGCTCAGACCGATAAAGATCTGATTTGGTTGATCGTTCCTGAGTTTTATCGCCCTGAGCCTGTCGAACGGCAGGGGGCGGCTGAAGCAGCGGGGTTCGACAGGCTCACCCCGATAAATATCTGATGATGCTCACCCCCATAAACCTCCGCTCCGGCCTTACTTGGCCCTCAGCATCGCGAAGATCTCGTCCTTCAGCTTGGCGCGGCGTTTCTTGAGGTCCTCGGTGTGTCCGTCGGTGGCGGGGTCGATCTCCTGCTCGACCCGGACCACCGCGTTGTCGACCTCCTCATAGGCCGCGTAGAGCTTGGCGAAATGGGCGTTCTCGGTCTTCAGGACATGGATCCTGTCCTTCAGTTCCGGAAATTCGGTGCCGATGTCGTGATGCAGATTGCCGTCCATGGATCGATCCTCAGGGTGATATTGCTCAGGACCGACCCTAGAGGCTCCAACCGGGCCCCGCACTGACATAGCTCAGTTGTGTCCGTCATCGCCCCCGACCCATTCCGCCGCTTGATTATGCCCCGCGCGCCGACTAGGGTCTCGCACCCGCGAAATCGGCCCAAGAAACTGGGTTTTTAGATCAAGGTTTTGAGTTCCATGCCGGATGGCCATCCACGCAGCACGGACGGGGCCGGATTGGCCGCCCCCGGACGGGATTTTCAGTCGCTGATCCTGACCCTGCAACGCTATTGGGCCGACAAGGGCTGCATGGTGCTGCAGCCCTATGACCTGGAGGTCGGCGCCGGGACGTTCCATCCGGCGACCACCCTGCGCTCGCTGGGCCCGGACGAGGTCTGGAACACCGCTTATGTGCAGCCGTCGCGGCGGCCGACCGATGGGCGCTACGGCGAGAATCCGAACCGTTTGCAGCACTACTACCAGTTCCAGGCGCTGATGAAGCCGTCGCCGGTCGACAGCCAGGAGCTCTATCTCGGCTCCCTGCGCGCCATCGGGTTGGACCCGATGGAACATGATATCCGTTTCGTCGAGGACGACTGGGAGAGCCCGACCCTGGGGGCCTGGGGCCTGGGCTGGGAGGTCTGGTGCGACGGCATGGAAGTCTCGCAGTACACCTATTTCCAGCAGGTCGGCGGCATCGACTGCGCGCCGGTCAGCCTGGAGCTGACCTACGGTCTGGAACGGCTGGCGATGTATATCCAGGATGTGGACGATGTCTATTTCCTGGACTGGGACGGGGTTCCGAAGGACCGGGGCGGCAAGTTCTACGGCGATGTCTTCAAACAGTCCGAGCTGGAATTCTCCATCTTCAACTTCGAGTTCGCCGAGACCGACACCCTGTTGCAGCATTTCAAGGATGCCGAGCGGGAATGCATGACGCTGCTGGATGCGGCCAAGCCGATGCCGCTGCCGGCCTACGACAAGTGCATGAAGGCCAGCCACCTGTTCAATCTGCTGGACGCGCGCGGGGTGATCAGCGTGACCGAGCGTCAGGCCTATATCGGCCGGGTCCGAACCCTGGCGAAGGCCTGCTGCGAGAAATGGGTCGAGGCGAGCGCCGCCTGGAAGGCCGACTGGGACAAGACACGGCAGGAGCGCCTGGACAATGCCTGAGCTTCTGATCGAGCTGTTCAGCGAGGAGATTCCGGCCCGCATGCAGGCGCGTGCGGCCGAGGATCTCAAGAAACTGGTCACCGACAAGCTGACGGCGTCGGGGCTGGCCTTCGAGCGGGCCGAGGCCTTCGTCACCCCGCGCCGGCTGGCGCTGGTGATTGACGGCGTGCCGGAGAAACAGCCGGACGTGAAAGAGGAACGCCGGGGCCCCAAGGCCGATGCGCCGGAAAAGGCGATCCAGGGGTTTCTTGGCTCGACCGGACTCACGCTTGAGCAGTGCGAACAGCGGGAGACCCCGAAGGGCACCTTTCTGTTCGCGGTGATCGAGACCACCGGCCGCGACGCCCGCGCCGTGCTGTCCGAGATCTTGCTTGAGGCGATCCGGGAGCTGCCCTGGCCGAAATCCATGCGCTGGGCCAAGAACAGCTTCAGGTGGGTGCGGCCGCTGCACCACGTGCTGGCACTGTTCGACGGCAAGGTGCTGGACGGCGAGATGGATCTGGGGGATTGGAAACTTCCCGTCACCGACACCACCAAGGGCCACCGCTTCCTGGCACCCGAACCGTTCGCGGTCAGCGGGTTTGACGACTATCGGGCCAAGCTGTCCAACGCCTACGTGGTTTTGGACCGGGAGGAGCGCAAGCAGATCATCTCGATCGAGGCGAACCAGCTGGCGGCCACCGCCGGGCTGACGCTGAAGGACGATCCGGGCCTGCTGGACGAGGTCTGCGGGCTGGTGGAATGGCCGGTGCCGCTGATCGGGACCATCGATGCCGAGTTCATGGAGGTGCCGCCGGAGGTGCTGGTCACCTCGATGCGCAGCCATCAGAAGTATTTCGCGCTGGAGAAGCCGGACGGCAGTCTCGCTGACCGGTTCGTGGTGGTCGCCAACATGGCCCATGACCCCAAGCGCGACGCCAATATCGTGGCCGGCAACGAGAAGGTGCTGCGCGCCCGGCTGTCGGACGCCAAGTTCTTCTGGGACCAGGACAAGGCGCGGACGCTGGAGAGCCGGATTCCGGCGCTGGCGGACGTGAAGTTCTACGACAAGCTTGGAACCGTCGCCGACAAGGTGGAGCGGGTGGCGAAACTGGCGCGCGAGCTGGCGGCGTTCATCCCCGGCTGCGACGC
>CALAHL010000180.1 GCA_937891725.1 uncultured Rhodospirillaceae bacterium
CCGCGCTCTGCTCAGGAACCCGAGGCTGCTGGTTCTCGACAAACCGGTGCAGGGGGTCGATTTCGCCGGCGAAATCGAGATGTACGATCTGATCGGACGTCTGCGGGATGAGCGCGGCTGCGGTGTGCTGCTGATCAGCCATGACCTGCACGTTGTGATGGCCCAGACCGACACGGTGGTCTGTATGGACGGCCACGTCTGCTGCAGCGGGCCACCCAATTCCGTGGTTGAGAACTCCGAATACCGACGGCTGTTCGGCGCGCGCGCGGCCTCGGCCTTGGCGGTTTATCAGCACGATATGGGGCATCACCATCATCACCACGGCCATGACCACAATCATGACCACAGCGATCACAGTGGACACGATCATGCTTGACGATTTCCTGCTGCGCGCCAGCCTTGCCGGTATCGGGGTCGCGCTGGTGGCCGGGCCGTTGGGCTGTTTCATCGTCTGGCGGCGGCTGGCCTATTTCGGCGACACCATGGCGCATTCGGCCCTGCTGGGTGTGGCCCTTGCCGTTCTGCTGGATGTGGACCTGATGCTGGGTGTGTTCGGAATCGCCCTTCTGGTAGCCGTCTCACTAGGGATGCTGGGACGAGCAGGGCCGCTCTCCGCCGACTCCCTGCTGGGGCTGCTCTCCCATTCCACATTGGCCCTGGGCCTGGTGATCGTCTCCTTCCTGAGCTGGGTGCGGGTCGATCTGATGGCATTCCTGTTCGGCGATATCCTCTCGGTGGGCCGGATGGACCTGCTGATCATCTGGGGTGGTGCCGGACTGGTGCTCGCGGTACTGGCCTGGATCTGGCGTCCCCTGCTGGCGCTGACCGTTCATGAAGAGGTGGCGGCCGCCGAGGGTCTGCATCCGGCTCGGACCCGCTTGGTCTTCATGGTGCTGATGGCGGCGGTGATCGCCGTCGCAATGAAAATCGTCGGTGTGTTGCTGATCACCGCTCTCCTGATCATCCCGGCGGCCACGGCACGCCTGTTCTCCCGCGGCCCGGAGATGATGGCGGTCGGCGCCGCTCTGCTGGGGACCGGCGCGGTGATCGGCGGCTTGATGTTGTCACTGGAAGCCGACAGTCCGTCGGGCCCATCGATCGTGGTGGCGGCTTTGGTCCTGTTCCTGGTGGCCCTCTGCATCCGTCTCGTCTCGGCACGATTGCGATCCGCAGGGGACCGTTGAAGCGGTTGCCGAATTGGTGCGATGCTTCGGGTTTACGCGCTCGAACCTGAGAGGATCACATGTCGATCACCGTTACGCCCCTGACGCCGGTTCTGGGGGCTGAAATCACCGGCATTCAGATCGGATCCGTCACCGAGACCGAATTCGCCGTGATCAATCATGCGTTTGAGGATTATTCGGTTCTGGTGATCCGCGATCAGCTCGACATCGATGACGAGAGCCAGGTGGCGTTCTCCTACAAGTTCGGCGGTCTGGAGCAGGTGATCTCCTCCAATCCCGGTGGTGCCGGAACCCAGATGGCGATCTTCTCGAATGTGGACGAGTCCGGAGCGCTGATTCCGCCGAAAGACAAGCGGATGCTGTACAATGCCGGCAACCAGATGTGGCATACTGACAGTTCCTACAAGCCGGTGCCCTCCAAGGCGTCATTGCTGTCCGGCCGGATCGTTCCGCCGGAAGGCGGCGAGACGGAGTTCGCCAGCGCGCGGGCGGCTTGGGATGCCTTGTCGCCGGAAGAACAGGCGGAATATGAGCCGCTGGTCGCCGTTCATGACTTCCTCTACAGCCGCGGCCTGATCGACAAGACCCTGCTTGGGGAGAAGGACCGCAAGGAGCTTCCGGCGGTGCGTCAGAAGATGGTGCGCACCAACCCGGTGAACGGTCGCAAGGCGATCTATGTCGGTGCCCATGCCTCCCACATCGAAGGGCGGGACGTGGAGGAGGGGCGCGCTCTGCTGCGCCGCCTGACCGAGTTCGTAAGCCAACCGCAATTCATCTATACCCACCAATGGAAGCCGGGCGACCTGGTGATGTGGGACAACCGGGCGGTTCTGCACCGGGGCAAGGGCTGGGACGAAGCCAAGTACAAGCGGGTGATGCACAGAACGACGGTCGCCGGCAGCGGTCCAACGGTCGAGGACGGTCAAGCGTTTGCCGCCTAGCACCACCGCCGACCCGCTTCCGCAGCCTCAAACGCTGCAGCGCTACGACGGGGCCGTATCGGTGACGATTGGCCAGCGCGGCGTCACGGCGCTCCGCCAAACGCCGCCGATGCGGCTGTTTACACCCTATGCGGAACGGGGAGAGCCGGAGACGATTGTGCTCGGCAATATCTCCGGCGGGGTGACCGGCGGAGATCGCCTAGCCATATCAATCCGGGCCGAGGGCGTGGCGGCGCTTGCCGTCACCCAGGCCGCCGAGAAGGTTTACCGCAGCCACGGCGGGGCGGCCCGGATGTCGGTCGATCTGACGGCGACCGACGGTGGTGCGCTCGAATTCCTCTCATCCGGCACGATTCTGTTCGATGGCGCCGATCTGGAGCGTTCCACAACGCTCTCGGTCGAGGGTGATGCGCGCCTGATGTTTGTTGAGATCCTCATGTTCGGCCGGGCGGCCCGGAGTGAACAGTTCCGGACCGGACGGTTGCGGGACCGGATCAGGCTGCAGCGCGACGGCAAGCTGGTTTGGATGGACGACCTGGCCTTGGGACCGCGACCTCTGGAGCAACTCTCCGCTGCGGCCGGGTTTGACGGAGCGACGGCGGCTGGAACGGTGATCCTGACCGGTGTGGCGGCCGGGGAGCTTAGAGATCTGGTGCGGGCGGAGATCGAGAAGGTGTCCGATGTGCGCCATGGGGTGGTGATCCTGGACGAGCGCACGGTCCTGGTGAGAGTTCTAGGCGCCCGCGCGGACAATGTGCGACGGATGATTGAAACGGTTTGCATGCGGTTGCGGACGGACGGTTTGAGGCGGCCGGAAAGAATGCCGACGATCTGGTCGGTTTGACCGAGTTTTGTGCGATGCGGAATAGCTCTC
>CALAHL010000181.1 GCA_937891725.1 uncultured Rhodospirillaceae bacterium
CTACATATCGCCCCTCGCCATTCTTCAACACGCTACGCTGACATTGCCAAAAAATTTCCCCAAATAACTGGAAAAGAGCCCAGAGATTTTTGAGGAGATTAGAACAGAACCCGCCTGACCATTCGCTGAACTTCAAGCCTATGGAAGGTCATAACCGCGAGCTCTGGGAAATGAAGGCTGGTGGTCAGTTTCGCTTCATACTTCGCCGGGTTCGAGATGAAGAAGGTGACTTGTTCATCGTCGAAGATGTCGGTCCGCATGCAATCTACGATAAGTACAATCAGGCTCGCTGAACAGCGTCAGCCGTTCTTCCGCTCCGGGCCGAGCGTGAACCAGGCCACGATCGCCGACAGGTAGGCGAACCCGGACAGGGCGAGCAGGACCGCGCGGAAGGCCTGGACGAAGGCTTCGCGCGCGGCCCCCATGAGCGCGGTCGCGGCCTCCGGGGCCAGGCCCTTGGGCGCTATCAGATCCATCAGCTCTTCCGGGCCGACCGCGTGGGCGGCGGCGATCGCCGCCTCCGGCAAGCCGACGAGACGCGGCTCCAGTGCCACCATGAAGACCGGCACCAGGATCGGTCCGACCGCCGCCACCGACAACAGACCCGCCACCCGGCTGGCGGCGTTGTTCACGGCGGAGGCGATGCCGGCATGGTCGTCGTCGACCGAATTCATCACCGTCGTCGTGAGCGGGGCGATGCAGATCGACATGCCGAGGCCCAGGACGATGATGCCCGGCATATAGGTCGACCAGTAGGGGGTTCCGGTCTCCGGCCAAGCCAGCAGCATCAGGCCGATGCCGGTGACGAACGGTCCCAGGACCAGCGGCAGGCGCGGGCCGAATTTGTCGACCAGCGTGCCGGAATAGCGCGACAGCAGGAACATAACCGCCGGGAACGGCAGAAAGCTGGCACCCGCTTCCGACGCGGTATAGCCGTGCACCCGGATCAGGCCCAGCGGCATGATGAACAGCACGCCACCGAGCGCTCCGTATAGCAGCAGGGTCAGCAGGTTGGCGGACGCGAAGGTCCTGATCTTCATCAGATAAGGCGGCAGCATCGGGTCCTGAACCCGTCCTTCGACCCAGAAGAACACGCCCATCAGCGTCACCCCGCTGACCGCCAAGCCGATGATCATCCGGTTGTCCGCCTGGGATTCGCCCAGCGCGATCAGGGCCCAGGTCAGAGCGCCGAGCCCGAGAATGACCAGAACCGCACCCAGGATGTCGGGATTGCCCCGCGCGTTCGCGTCCCGGCTTTCAGGGATGGCGAACGCGGCCAAAACCAGGCAAATGGCCGCGATCGGCAGGTTGATCCAGAACGCGGCCGGCCAGGAGGTGGTGTCGACCAGCCAGCCGCCCAGCACCGGACCGAACGCGGTGGTCATGGCAGCGAAGGCCGACCAGGCACCGATCGCCCGGCCGCGGGCCTCACGGGGATAGGTGGCGCTCAACAGGGCGAGGCTGTTCGGCACCAGGAAGGCCGAGGCGAGCCCTTGAGCAGCTCGGGCGATGATCAGGGTGTCCGCATCGGTTGATAAGGCGCAACCGACGCTTGCGACTGCAAAAGCCGCAACGCCCAGCATGAAAACCAGCTTGCGCCCGTACCGGTCGCCGGCGGCCCCGCCGACCAGCAGGACCGCCGCCAGCATCAGAAGATACCCGTTGGCGATCCATTGCAGATCCGCAACCGAGGCCAGCAGATCCCGTTGAATAGCGGGCAGCGCCACGTTCACCACGGTGGAATCTATGAAGGCGAGACTTGAACCGAGCACTGTTGCCGCCAAGACCAGGCCACGCCGGGTGCGGGACAGCACGGGGGTGGCTGCGGGAGGGGACTTTGCTGGTTCTGACATGTATCGCGTCCGATGGGCCGAATATGATCTTTAGCTGAGTCGGGATGGCGCGTCCAAAACAGGACGTGCGTTGTCGGGCCTGTCGGCGGTCCTGTCAAATCAGAGCGGTTAAAACGAATGCGGGAGCGGTTGAAGCGGCGGCCTTGCTTCGTTATAGCCTTGGGTCAATGTTGCGGCGCGGCAATCCTTGGAGACAGAGTATGACATACTGGGTCATTGGCGGCGAGTACGAGGATACCACGTTCACCCACATCCGAGGGGGGGATGCCGAGAAGAAGATCGGGCCGTTCGACGATTACGAGATGGCGAAGACGGTGTGGGGCAAACTGGCGTGGCAGCATGTCGATGACGCCCATGTGCGCTTTCGGATCCTGCACGAGGAGGCGACCGAATTCTGGGTGGTCGGCGGGGTCTACAAAACCACGGATTTCACCGAAACCTCCGACGGCTCCCCCGAGGAACGGATCGGCCCGTTCGGCAGCTACGAGGACGCCAAGGCAATCTGGCAGAAGAAGGTCTGGGCAAGCGTCGACGATGCCCATTCCCGCTGGCGGATCGAGAAGGTCGGGAGCTAGGCCGTATCGCTAGGCGGCGGCTTCCCGGACGAGGCGGGTGTCCTGCACGTAGGCCTCGAACTCAGTCAGCAGACGACCCTCAACATGGTTGCCGGCCAGTGGACGCATGATCTCAAAGGCCTTGGCGGCAGGCAGTGGGTCTTTGTAGTCGCGCTTGTCGGTCAGGGCGGAAAAGATATCCACGACGGCGGCGAGCAGCGCCACCTCGTTGATCTCGATGCCTTTCAGACCGTCCGGATAGCCGCTGCCGTCGAGCTTCTCGTGGTGATGCCGGGCCGTGATCATGATCTCCGGCATATCGGGATACAGCTCCCGCAGGCTGTCGCCGCCCAAAGCCGCATGGGTCTTCATGATTTCGTATTCGGCGTCGGTCAGGCTGGACGGCTTGCCTAAAACCTCCATCGGGATCTGAAGCTTGCCGGTGTCGTGCAACAGCCCCGCTTCCGCCAAAATTCTCTGTTCCCCCGGTCCGAGGCCGATTTCGGCCCCGAACCCGGACAGCAAAACCGCGACCTTGGTGCTGTGGGAGAAGGTGTAGTTGTGATGGCCCCGCAGCTGTTCGAGCATCAGAGAGGTGCGCGGCGTGTTGGCCACCTGGCTCAACCGCGTGGCGGCCGAGCTGAACAGCGCGCGGGCGAAGGCCGGGTCGGACTCGTCGGTCGGCAGGTTTGCCAGAACATCGAACGCCTCCTTGGCGGTCACCAGCGCCTTGCGGCTGTCCCGGTCCAGGGCGTTCCATGCCAGGGAATCCCGCCGCTCATAGGCTGACCAGAAGCCGGCGAGCATCGCGGCGACCGGCAGATCGCCATTGATTTCGGTATCCGCCCGGTCCGGACCCGAAACCGACCCGCCGACCACTGCGTCTTTGTCCCGCAGCAGGCCGATCACGATGTCACTGCCGTTCGGCAGGGCGCGAAGATGCGCGATCACGTCTCCGGCCGCCGCTCCCGTGCCACCGGAATCCACCAAAGCGGCAGCGACGGTCCGTTTCTGAAAGCCGTCGATTTCGGTCGGGTCGGTGATCAGAAACAGGTTGAAATGGCGCTGCAGGGTGCGGTTCAGCTGCCCGAACCGGGCGCCTCTTTTGGAATAAAAAAGGAGCGAATCCTGTGCCATGCCTGTGCCGGTGTCCCGAATGATCACAATCCGAACCGCAGATTCATTAACCATTAGAAGCCGCGCGTTAACAATTCCTTTCCGGCTCAGCGATTTCCGGCCGGCTGGTCGCGATCGGGGTTTGTCATCGGCGCGCCGAATGTGCACCCTTCGGGAGACAGGACCCTTTAGCCGGAGACCCCGACATGGCCGATTCCTCGAACACAGCGCATCGGCTCAAGGCCGGACCGGACAGCATTCACTGGGGATGGTTCGCCGCCGATCTGCCGCCGGTCACCCGAATCGCGAGCGGCGACCGAATCACGGTGGAGACCGTCTCGGGCGGACCGGACAACCTGCCGGGCGAGGGCTATCACGTGCCGCCGGAGCTGCTGGAGATCCATCAGAAGAGCACGCGGCGGGTGCCGGGGCATCTGCTGACCGGCCCGATCGCGGTCGACGGTGCCGAGCCGGGCGACATTCTTGAGATCAAGATCATCGACATTCAGCTGCGCCAGGATTGGGGCTACACCTTCCTGCGCCCGCTGTCCGGTGCCCTGCCGGACGATTTCGCGGTCGGCGAGAAGATGACCGTCCGGCTCGACAAGACCCGAAACATGGGGATTCTGCCCTGGGGCACCGAGCTGCCGCTGCGGCCGTTCTTCGGGGTGATGGGCGTGGCGCCGCCGCCGGCCTGGGGCACGATTTCGACGATTCAGCCGCGTGCCCATGGCGGCAATCTCGACAACAAGGAGCTGATCCCCGGCACCACCCTGTACCTGCCGGTGTTCGTCGAGGGCGGCAACCTGTCCCTGGGCGACGGGCACGGGGTGCAGGGCGACGGCGAGGTCTGCGTGACCGCGATCGAGACGGCCCTTGAAGGCACCGTCGAGATCCATGTCCGCAAGGATCTGGGCCTGGCCGGCAAGGGCTGGTGCTATCCGCGGGCCGAGACGCCGACCCATCTGATGACCATGGCGATGCACCCGGACCTCGACACGGCGGCGCGGGATGCGTTGCGCGGGATGCTGGATTGGGTGACCGAGACCACCAATCTCTCGCGCGCCCAGGCCTATATGCTGTCGAGCCTGGCGGCCGATGTGCGGGTCACCCAACTGGTCAACGACCACAAGGGCATCCACGTGATGATGCCGAAAAGCGCTCTGTAGCGGGTTACCGAACCGTCAGCCGGGCCAGCGCCGCCCGGCCGGCGGAGAGCACGTCCTCGAGATCGTCGGGGGTGACGTGCGGGTAATGCCGGACGAGCCATTCCGGGGCCACGAACGGTGTGTCCTTGTGCCGCTCATGGTCGAGCGTCGCGTCCAGCAGACCGATCAGGATCTGCAGCTTGATCGCGCGTGCGGTCGGGCCTTCGGGCAGGGGCTTGGGTTCGTCATCGAACATGGGCGCACGGTATCCGTCCGGCGGATGATTGCAAGCGCTATCCGAAAACCCGCTAGTCGCGTTCGGCCAGAGCGGCAATCGCGGCGAGCCCGAGTTCGAAATCCGCCGCCCGGTAGCGCCGCCCGCCGACCGCGCGATAGAAGTCCATGGCACTGGCATTCTCCGGATGCACCTGCCAGGTGATCCAGCGGCAGGACCGGGCCTGGGCCTCCTGGGCGAGGGCGGCCATCAAGGCGCGCCCGACCCCGTAGCCGCGGGCGCGGGATTCCACGAACAGATCCATCAGCACCAGCCCCGGTCCGCCGTGGCCGACATGGAAGCCGCTGTGATGGAGCAGGTAGCCCACCACTCGGCCGTCGCGTTCGGCCACCATGCCGTCGAACCTGCGGTCCGGGCCGGTACCCCAGCGGACCACGTCTTCGGCATGGAACGGTGGCGGCGGCGCGCCCTCGAACGCGGAGAGCGAGGCCGCCAGTTCAGCCACCCGGCCGGCGTCTCCGGGCTCCAGCGCCCGAATCCGGATCCTGGCCTCAAGCGCGGATCTGGCACTTGGAGCAGGTTGAGTCTCACGGGCAGGTGGGTTGATCATATGCGCCTCACTGCGTCGAATCCGCCGAGCATACTGAAATTCGACGGGATGGTCGCATATCATCAACAGGGCATTGGAATAACCGAACTGCTCCCACATGTTCCGTGGCACAGTTGGTTCACAGACAATTGAGGATGAACGACGGCACGATGACAGCCCCGCGAGACCCCAAGACAGCGCACGGCCTGACCTCTCCCGGTGGCCGGGACATGACCGGCGGAGAATCGGCACCGGAAGAGATCGACGCGTTTATGAGCAAGGTCAGAGCGATGCCCAAGTCGGACGGGACGGGTCGCCGGGGCCGCCTGGTGTTCGCGCTGGACGCCACCGCCAGCAGAGGGCCGACCTGGGATCGGGCCTGTCATATCCAGGCCGAGATGTTCCATCAGACGGCGGCCCTCGGCGGGCTTGACGTCCAACTGGTGTTCTACCGTGGGTTCGGGGAGTGCAAGGCGTCGAAATGGTATTCCGGCCCGCAGGCCCTGGCGAAGGTCATGACCGGTGTCGGCTGTCTCGGGGGGCAGACCCAGCTAGGCCGCATCCTGAAGCACACGATCACAGAGACCGGCCGGGAGCGGGTCAACGCCGTGATCTTCGTCGGTGACGCTTTCGAGGAGGACATCGATCAGGTCTGCCACCACGCGGGAGAGCTTGGCGTTCTCGGGGTTCCGGTGTTCCTGTTCCACGAAGGCGGAGATCCGCTGGCGGCCCGCGCCTTCCGCCAGATTGCGCAGCTCACCAACGGGGCCTATTGCCCGTTCGATGCCGGCAGCGCCGACCGTCTGAAGGAGCTGCTGGCGGCGGTGGCGGTCTATGCCGCCGGCGGACGCAAGGCGCTGCTGGAGTTCGGCAGGCGATCCGGCGCAGAGGGCGTCCGCCTTCTGACCAGCCAGATTGCCGGAGGGGCTCGACGATGACCTATCTGGTCCTCGGCCTGTCGGTTTTGGTCGGGCTTGGCCTGATGGGGCGATGGCTGCTGAATGCCGAGCCCAAAACCTTGCTTAAGATCCTGAAATGGTTCGGATTTGCTGCTCTCGGTCTCGTTGGGCTGTTCATCCTGTTCAAGGGGCGTCTCGACTACGTGGCCTATGCGGCGACCGTGGTGTTGCCGTTCCTGTTCCGGTGGCGTGGTGTGCTGCAGGCGCTCCGCAATGCCGCCAAGACCGCGCGCGGTCCAAGCCCAGGTCAAAGCTCCGACGTGCGGACCCGTTATCTCGCCATGACGCTGGACCATGATTCCGGTGAGATGGCGGGAGAGGTGATCGCAGGCGCGTTCGCCGGCGCCCGGTTGGGTCAGTTGTCACCCGCGCAGCTTGCGGAGCTGCATGCCGAAGTGGCGGACGACCCGCGGTCCACCCAGGTCCTGGAAGCCTGGATCGAACGGGTGCATGGTGAGGATTGGCGGGAGGCAGGGGAGCGTGCCGAGTCTCCCTCGCCCCCAGACGAACCGGAGATGACCCGGGCCTATGCTCTGTCGATTCTGGGGCTCTCCGAAGGGGCGACGGAAACTGAGATTCGGGACGCGCATCGCCGACTCATGATGGCGAATCATCCAGATAAGGGTGGATCATCCGTGATCGCATCCCAAATAAACAGGGCTAAAGACTATCTGATCGGCAAGCGATGATCGCCCGGTCGGGACCACGGAGGGGGCCGTGGACCGGACAAATTCGGGCCCATTCGACGCCATTTCACTGTGAGTTTGCTTGCGTCGCATCGCCGATTTGGCAATAACCCCATAACCAGTAAGGAGCGGACACCGTCCGGTGTTCGAGGTGATTTTATGCCTGTACCCGTTCGTAAAGCGATTTTCCCCGTTGGTGGTCTTGGCACGAGATTCCTGCCCGCCACCAAGTCGATGCCGAAGGAAATGCTCACCGTCGTCGATAAGCCGCTGATCCAGTATGCGGTCGAGGAAGCGCGGGCGGCGGGGATCGAGGAGTTCATCTTCGTAACGGGCCGCGGCAAGACCGCGATCGAGGATCATTTCGACCATGCGGTCGAATTGCAGGGCATGTTGACCCGGCGTGGCAAGGACGACGCCCTTGAGCTGCTCAACGAGACGATTCCGGAGCCGGGACAGTTCGCCTATACCCGCCAGCTTGAGCCGATGGGCTTGGGACACGCGGTCTGGTGCGCCCGCAACTTCGTCGGCAGCGAGCCGGTGGCAGTCCTGCTGGCGGACGATTTGATCTTGGGCGAGCAGGGCTGTCTCAAGCAGATGATCGACGCCTATAACGACGTCGGCGGCAATATGGTCGCGGTGATGGAAGTGCCGAATGACCAGACCTCCAGCTACGGTATCATCACACCCGGCGAGGAAGATGGTCGGATGATCGAGGTCCGCGGCATGGTGGAGAAGCCCGATCCGGAAAAAGCGCCGTCGAACTATGCGGTGATCGGCCGCTACATCCTTCAACCGAAAGTATTCTCCGATCTGGCCCGACAGGAGCCGGGCGCGGGGGGGGAGATTCAATTGACCGACGCGTTGGCACGGCAGCTTGGCTTGCAGCCTTTCAACGGGTATCTGTTCGAAGGGCGTAGGTTCGATTGCGGCAACAAGGTTGGCTTTCTGGAAGCCAATATCGCTTTCGCGCTCGACCGGCCGGATATGAAGGACGCAGTGTCCAAGATTCTAAACAATTACGTCTGACGACCCCGGGGCCCATAGCGTGGTGACCGGCGGCGGGAGAAGCCTTCATGCGTATCGCGATGATCGGCACCGGCTATGTCGGCCTTGTGTCTGGTGCGTGTTTTTCTGAGTTCGGTGTCGACGTTGTCTGCGTCGATGTGGACGAACGGAAAATCGCACGGCTGAAGAACGGTGAGATCCCGATCTTCGAGCCGGGGCTGGAAGATCTGGTCAAAAGCAACGTGGAGGCGGGTCGCCTCTCGTTCACGACCAGCCTGGCGGAAGGTGTGAAGGGCGCCGACGCGGTATTCATCGCCGTGGGAACGCCGAGCCGACGCGGCGACGGCCATGCCGACCTCAGCTATGTCTATCAGGCGGCGGAGCAGATCGCGGACGCGATCGAGGGCTATACTGTGGTGGTCACCAAATCGACCGTGCCGGTCGGCACCGGGCGCGAGGTGGCGAAGATCATCGCCAAGCGGAAGCCGGAGCTGGAATTCGACGTGTGCTCGAACCCGGAGTTCCTACGGGAAG
>CALAHL010000182.1 GCA_937891725.1 uncultured Rhodospirillaceae bacterium
CTTGGTGGCGGAGGACAATGAGACGAACCAGATTGTGATCCGGCAGATGCTTTCGAAAATGGGTTTTGCCTGCGAGGTGGCGGAGAACGGTCGGATTGCGCTTGAGCAGTTCGATCGGTCGGCGCACGGCCTTCTGCTGACCGATTTCAACATGCCGGAGATGGACGGGTTCGAACTGGCGCGCCGTATTCGCGAAACCGAAAGCACGGATGGTCCGCGCTTGCCGATCGTCGCTCTGACAGCGGATGCCATTGCCGGAACCGAGGAGGCCTGCCTTGAGGCCGGCATGGATGCGTATTTGACCAAGCCGATCGACAGCCACAAGCTGGGGCAGGCTTTGGCACGGTATCTGCCGGGCGGGCTTGACCTCAGACGGGCGGCAAATCAGGAGCCCGTGTCTGAGCCGCCTGCGTCACCGGCCTATGATTGGGATCCGGACATCTTCGATCCCAACACGTTGGGCGCGGCTTTCGGCGGTCTTGATCAGGAGGCAAAGGACCTCATCACCAGTGCCTCGGCCGCCTGGGTGGAGAAGGTGGCTGCAATCAACGCGGCCCTCGCATTGGAGGACAGCAAGGCCGCCCGGGATGTGGCGCATGCTCTGAAAGGGGCGGCGTTGTCGGTGGGAGCCAACCGGCTCGGTGGAATCGCGTCGGATATTCAGGATTTCCTAGATGCCGACGATCTCGATATGGCCAAAATCATGGCGGAAGTCCTGGAACCGACGCTTGAAGAGTTCCAGGAGACTCTTCCGAAGATCATGCAGGTCTGAAGGAGGCGACGGAATGGCGACGATCTTCACGGCGACTTAAAATAGATATGAGAACATCCGCATTCTGGTGCTTGAGGACGAAGTTCATATCCGCCAGATCATTTGCCGTCTTCTGCGGCAGATCGGGTTTCGCCTGATCGACGAGGTCGGCAACGGAGTTGACGGGTTTCGGGAACTGTTGCGGGTCAAACCGCAACTGATCCTGTGTGACATCCACATGGAGCCGATGGATGGCATGACCTTCCTGGGCAAGTTGCGGGGCTTGAATCATCCGCAGCTGTCAAAGATTCCGCTGATTTTTCTGACCGCCGACACCAACCGGGACACGGTCGCGAACGCCAAGAATCTCCGTGTGGACGGCTACCTGGCGAAACCGGTTTCCATGAAGGCGCTCAAGGAACGGATCGACGCGGCTTTGGCCCAATAGGCGTCCTAAGCGTGCGCGACCTCTGTGATCAGAGCCAGCTGTTGGTCTCGAGAAAATTCTGCGCGGAGAATCGATAGAGTTCACCGACGGCCTTGTTCGCCGGATTGCGCTTGTCCATGTTGCCGGAATTCCATTTATCCAGGAGATCCGACCAGGTGAGGGTTTCCCTGTGCAGCGTGTCACGGGTCTTGCGCACGAATCCGATCACATTGTCGATGTTCTTCAGGGCCGCCATCACCTCGGCGGTTTGCGCGTCCACATTCTCGAATGACCCCCGGTAATTCGAGAATACCGGCATCAGCAGTTGCGAGGCGCGCATCGCACTTTCCATCGCGGACTTGTCACCGCGCAGGGTGGTCCGGGCCACTTTGATGTCGCGCTCGATCGTCAGAATTCGTTGATAATGGTCTCGCAACGCCTCGATATAGGCCAGCTCGCGGGCAAGCTGTTCGAGCATGCCGACCACTTTTTCGCGGTGTCCCTTGTCCAGGCCAAGCTCGTCGGCGGCGCGTGAAAAACCTTCCTGAATCAGGGCCTGGGTTTCTTTCTTTTCCAGCATCTTGCCGACCTGGGTCAGATCGACCTCATCGGCGGTGGATCCGGTGACCCAATTCGCGAGATGCACCATCAACCGGTCTTTGGCCCGCTGATAATGGACCTCGTCGATCTTCCAGGAGGCGGTGCCGTCCAGGATTTCGCTTGGAACCTCGTCTCCAGGTGCTATGAACTTGACGTGTTCGAGACTCTTCTCGACCAGATTCAGCAGCGCGTAGTCCTGCGAATCGGTCTTGATTCCAAACTCGGTGACCAGCGTATTGGTGAAGATCGCGGCGTCCTGCTCCCCCAGACTCACATGCAAGAGGACCTTGTCATCCATCTTCGATTTGAAAAAATAAGCGCCTTCGATCTTGAAGATCCGGTGCTCGAAGTCGAATCGCGTCAACTTCATCGATGGTGCCTTCGGGTCTCTTGGTTCATGGCTTTTTGAGGTGGCCGTCATCATATTCATATCAAGCGCTCCGGGTCACTGTCACGCCTCCGAGCAAGTATACAAGACCTAAGACCTTTCTTTAGTATTAACGTGTTCTGAAATGGCGTTTGCTCGTGCTCTCGCCGCGCGAAGGATCCGCCATATGAACCTGTTTCAGAGTGCCTTTGGTCTTCTGTGTTTCGTCGGGCTGGCCTGGGTCTTCGGTCTGATCTTGTCCTCTCGAACCGATTCGGCCGAGCGTGGCCGGTTCCCCTGGCGGTTTCTCGTTGCGGCTTTGGGTCTCCAGATCGGTCTTGCCCTCCTTTTGACCCGGATTGAGGCGGTTCGGCAAGCGCTGTCGGTGTTGAACGATCTGGTTGCGGTGCTTCAGAGCGCGACCCAGGCCGGCACCTCCTTCGTGTTCGGCTATTTGGGGGGAGGGCCGGCGCCGTTCGATGCCACGAATCCCGGCTTGAGCTTCGTGCTGGCGTTCCAGGCCTTGCCACTGGTCATTCTGATGAGCGCCTTGTCCGCCCTGCTGTTTCATTGGCGTATCCTGCCGATGGTGGTTCGGGGCTTTGCCTGGGCGTTGAACCGGTCCCTGCGGGTCAGCGGCAGCGTCGGCATCGGGGCGGCTGCCAATATATTCGTCGGCATGATCGAGGCCCCTCTGTTCATCCGGCCCTATGTGCGCAGCCTGACGCGGGCCGATCTGTTCATGATCATGACCTGCGGCATGGCGACCATCGCCGGAACCATGATGGCGCTTTACGCAACTTTTCTGCAGGGCGTGATCCCCGATCCGGCCGGCCAGCTTCTGGTCGCCTCGGTGATCAGCGCGCCGGCCGCCCTCCTGGTCGCGCGCCTGATGATTCCCGTCGAGCCGCGTCCCGAGGATCTGGCGACGCCCGAGCTGAGCTCGACGGTGGATGGCGACGGTTCGGGAGATCAGGTCTCCGGGGCCATGGACGCGGTGGTGCGGGGCACTCTGGCCGGTGTCGGCCTGCTGCTGAACATCACGGCCATGCTGCTGGTGATGGTGGCGCTGGTCTATCTGGTGAACGGCATGCTGGGGTTGCTGCCGAGCTTCTTGGACGCCCCTCTCACCCTGCAGCGGATCTTCGGCTGGGTCTTCGCGCCGGCGGCCTGGCTTATGGGATTGCCGTGGAGCGAAGCGGTGACCGCCGGTCAACTGCTCGGCACCAAGACCGTGCTGAACGAACTGATCGCCTATCTCGAACTCGCAAACCTGGCGCCCGGCACCCTCTCCGACCGCTCTGAGCTGATCGTCACCTACGCGCTCTGCGGGTTCGCGAACTTCGCCAGCCTCGGAATCATGATCGGCGGTCTCGCAGGCATCGCGCCGACCCGACGCTCCGAGATCGCCGAGCTCGGCGGCTGGTCGATCCTGTCCGGCACCCTCGCGACAATGATGACAGGCGCCGTGATCGGGCTGATCAGTTGACTGCCGCGCAATCCTCTGGACGCCGCATCGGCCCGGTGCTTCGATGCGACGCTCTGATTCGTTTCTTCTCCCGAACCGTCCGGACCGACCATGACCCAGCTTGACCTACCGACCCATTCCAGCTTGCCCTATCGTATTCGCCTGCCCGGCCCGACCGCGGTACCGGAGCGGGTGATGCGGGCCGCAGCGCGGCCGATCGTGGCACATCGGGGCAGCCGGTTTCTGCCGGTGTTCAAGGACGTGCTGGACCGGCTGCATCCGATTTTCGGGCGCGGCCCGGACGGGATTCCACCCTTCGTGTTCGCCTCGACCGGGATCGGGGGGATGGAAAGTGCGGTGGTCAACGTGGTGGCGCCGGGTGAGCGGTTTCTGGTCTGCACCACCGGCCAATGGGGTCCGGTGTTCCGTCGCCTGATCGAAGGGGTCGGCGGGATCGTCGATGAAGTCGTCTCGCCCTATGGTGGCGCGATCGATCTGGACGGGGTCGGGAAAGCTCTGGCCGCAACGAAATACACCGCCGTGTTCGCGATCCACAGCGAGAGCTCGACCGGGGCTTTGGGAGATTTGAAGGCTCTGGGTGCCATCGTCGGCAAGACCGACGCGCTGTTGGTGGTGGACACGGTCAGCGGGCTGGCCGGTGCCGAGATGCAGGCGGATGCCTGGGGCGTCGATGTGGCCGTCACGGCCTGCCAGAAAGCGCTGATGAGCCCGCCGGGTCTGGCCATCGCCAGCGTCAGCCCGAAGGCCTGGGCGGTGATCGACAAGCCGAACCGGGGGCCGAGAGGTTATTTCGACTACCGCAAGTTCCGCCCCAACTCCGAGAAGGGCGAGCCAACCTACACCGCACCCGTTGCCATGCTGAATGCGCTGCACGAGGCGCTGGTGATGATCGGGGAGGAAGGGCTGGAGAATGCGATCGCCCGGCATCTTCGGCTGTCGACCGCGCTGCGTGCCGGATTCGTCGAGCTTGGGTTCAGCGTGTTTCCGACCACCACGCCGACCCCGACCTGTCAGGTGTTCTACACGCCCGAAGGAATCGACGCGGAGGCCTACATCGCCCTGATGGCCGAACGCTACAACACCGACTACGCCACCACCCGACTTGAGGAGCACAAGTCTCGGATGGTCCGGATCGGCACCATGGGCTGCGTGTCGGAGGGGGATATCTTCACCGACATTCACCTGACCGCACGCGCGCTCGCAGATATGGGGGGGACCGGAAACGTTGAGGCCGCCCTGAAGGCGGCCTCGGACGTGATGGCGAAATAGCGGGCTACTGGGCGCCCTGGGTCAGACCCTCGGGCGGATTTGAGGACAGGGTGGCCTCGGGGATCTCAGCGATGATCGGCCAGTTGTTGTCGGCGCCGCGGATATAGCCAGGGACGTTCTCCCGGAAGCGTTCCTGCACCGTGGCGTTGACGTTCAGGTACAGCTTGCCGTCCTTCACCGTCCACTGCGTCGGGTCACCGTCGAACTTGCGGCCGGCCATCGCCACTCCGAAGGCGCAGAAGCCGCCGTATTGCGGGGCGTATTTGGCCGGGTCGGCGATGAACATTTCTCGATGTTCGGCTGTGGCGAATTTATAGGACGCCCCGTCATGGGTCGCGGTGAAGGACTCGCTGCCTTCGACCGGTTTGCCCTCGGTGAAATAGGCCACCGGGTCGTAGCCGTGGACGGCATAGCCGTCCTGGACGTTGATTTCCTGAGCTGCCTGCACCGGCTGCGCGGAGAGTGCTGTGGTGCCGACGAACAGCAATCCGGCCCCCAGAACGGCGGACCGCAGCGCGCGGCTGAATTTGACAATGGTCAAGGTCATCGGGCGACTCCCTTGGTCGACGGGCAGTGCAAGACGGCACGGCCTTCCGTCTGGAAAGGTAAGGCCCCGTCCTCAAGAACCCCAATCAACTCCGGCACTCGAAAAGTCACGGTCCGGTGACGGCGGGGTGAGCCGCCCGTGATCTCCGCGATCACGCCGCGTCGATGAACCTTATGAACCGCTCCTCATGATGGTCCACGTCGCCGAGCTGGTGATCGATCATCACAAGGCGCTTGCAGTAGTGGCCGACAGAATATTCCCAGGTCATGGCGATGCCGCCGTGCATCTGGATCGACTCCTCGGCCACATGCCGGGCGGCGCGGCCGATCAGGGATTTTGCCGCACTGACCGAGCGTTCGCGTTCCGCCCGGTCGGCCCCCAGCTTGGCGGCGGCCAGCACGGCCATCGAGCGCGCTTCCTCCAGCGCCACCCGCATGTCCACCATCCGGTGTTGCAGGGCCTGGAAGCTGCCGATCGGTTTGCCGAACTGCTTGCGGGTCTTGAGATATTCCAAGGTGATGTCGTTGGTCACCTCAATCGCCCCCACCGCTTCGGCGCACAGGGCGGCGATTCCGCGTGCGGTGACCTGCTCGATCGCGGGATAGGCTTGGCCGGGTGCTCCCAGTTCCGCGTCCGCTCCGAGCCGCACGTCGTTCAGCACCACCTCGGCCGCCTGACCGCCGTCGATGCTGGGGGAGCTTCGCAGCATCAGGCCGTCGGTGTCGCGGGGCACCAGGAACAGGGCAATTCCGTCCTCATCCGCCAGTTCGCCGGAGACCCGGGCCGATACAATCAAGTCATCCGCCTGCGCACCGTTGATAACAACCGACTTGCGGCCGTCCAGGACCCAACCGTCGCCGGATTTGGTGGCGGTGGTGCGGACCTGGGACAGTTCGAACCGGCTGTCCGGCTCGCCATGGGCGAAGGCCAGTTTGCGGGTGCCGCCGATCACCGCTTCGAGAATCTCGGTCTTCTGCCGTGCTGTGCCCAGGGCTTCGACCAGCCCGCCGCCGAGCACAACGGTCGCCAGATAGGGTTCCACGACTAGGCCGCGTCCGAAGGCTTCCATAACGATCATCAGGTCGACGCCGCCGCCGCCCAGGCCGCCGAGGTCTTCGGGGAACGGGACGGCGAGCAGGCCCAATTCCGCAAAGACAGTCCACATCTCCTCCGAATAACCATCGGCGGACCCGGCGATCTTCATCCGTTCGTCGAAGGTGTATTTGTCCGCGATCAGGCGGTCGACCGACTCCTTCAGGAGCCGCTGTTCCTCGGTCAGCGAAAAGTCCATGGGCGCGGCCCTCCCTTAGAGCCCGAGATTCATCTTTGCGATGATGTTCTTCTGAATTTCGTTCGAGCCGCCGTAGATCGACTGCTTGCGGATGTTGAAGTAGTTGGCGGCCACCGGGTTGGCGTAGTCCGGCCCCAACGTCTCGCCATTGAAGCCCTCGTCCAGCGCGTCGGACTGGAACGGCAGGGCGTGCGGACCCAGCGCCCGGCGCGAGAGATCGGTGATGGCCTGCCGGATTTGAGTGCCACGGATTTTCAGGATCGAGGATTCCGCACCTGG
>CALAHL010000183.1 GCA_937891725.1 uncultured Rhodospirillaceae bacterium
CGTTTTCGCGCAGGCTTTCGCTTGCGGCGGTTGCGCCTGTGTGAATCGCGGGAACACCCGCCTTCACGATCGACACAAGTGTAGGGGGCATGACAATTTCTCCGTTCGGTTTTGCATGACCCAGCAGATTGCCGGCCCTGCGGCGCACGGCGAAATAGTATTCGTTAATGGGGCAAGGGCCTTGGCTCGACCCCGGCCCGCAGCGCGGGCATCCGGACGCAAGAAAAGTTTTTTCAATTTTACGGCCAAAGGACCTGATCGCAGGGTTTGACCTTAGAGCGGGATGACGCTTGAGTGAATCGACGTGGATTGAACGAACCCGCTGACGCGGGATGGGCGTCGCTATTGGCGGGAATGGCCTCCTGATGGGAAGGTTTGGTTGCTGAGACCAACCTTTGATCAGGAGACCATCCCATGGCAAATGCCACATCAGCGGTAAGCCCGCTGCGCCGCCGTATGATCGACGACATGACGCTTCGCAACCTATCGCCGGCTACACAACGATCCTATCTGCATGCTGTTGCCAAGTTCAGCCGGTATTTCGACCGATCACCAGATAAGCTTGGTCTGGAGGATGTCCGGGCCTTCCAAGTCTACCTGGTATCGCAGGGTATTTCGTGGCCAGCGCTCAATCAGACTGTCTGTGCGTTGCGCTTTTTCTATGGCGTCACGCTGAACCGGGCAGAGATCCCGGAGCGGATCGCCTATGCACGCACGCCGCGCAAGTTGCCGACTATTCTGAGCGCCGACGAAGTCGTGCGTTTCCTCGAGGCGGTGCCATCTCTGAAGGCGCGCGCGGCACTGACGACGGCCTACGCCGCAGGGCTGCGCGCCTCGGAAGCGGTCAGCCTGAAGGTCACGGATATCGATAGTGACCGCATGGTGCTCCAGGTACGTCATGGCAAGGGCGCCAAGGACCGCACGGTCATGCTTTCGCCACAGCTTCTCGGCATCTTGCGAACCTACTGGCGCCTGGCAAGACCAAAGGATTGGCTCTTTCCCGGGCGTGGCGACAAACCCATAGATGTGCAGGTGCTGCATTCCACCTGTCGGGCGGCGACTAAGGCGGCGGGATTGACCAAAAAGGTCAGCGTCCACACCTTGCGGCATAGTTTCGCCACCCATCTTCTTGAAAGCGGCGTCGATATCCGCATCATCCAGGTGCTGCTCGGGCACAGCAACCTGTCGACCACTGCGCGCTACACGCAAGTTGCCACGACGACGATCGCGAAGACGCAGAGTCCGTTTGATCGCCTGAGCCTTGAGGTGGTGCCGCCCGGTTGAAGATCGCGCCATGCCACCCGCCTTGGAGGTGGCGGATATCATCCGTCGCCACGGTCCTGCCTACATTCATGCACACGACGGCCACCTCGGACGCGTGGAGCGCCGCGTCATGTCCGCGATCGAACTGTGCCGCACGGCTGCGCTCGGTGGCCATGTCGAGGGCTGCCGGACCTGCGGCGTGGTGCGTGTCGCCTATAATTCCTGCCGCAACCGGCATTGCCCCAAGTGTCAGGGCGCGGTCGCACGCGACTGGCTGGAGGCCCGGGCCGGTGACCTTCTGCCAGTGCCTTATTTCCACGTAGTCTTCACGCTGCCGGCCGAGATCGCATCCATAGCCTTTCAGAACAAGAAGGTCGTCTACAACATCCTGTTCCGGACAGCCGCCGAGACGCTGCGCATCATTGCCGCCGACCCCAAACATCTCGGTGCCGGGATAGGTCTCATCGCGGTGCTGCACAGCTGGGGCCAGACCCTGAGTTATCATCCCCATCTCCATTGCATCGTTCCGGGCGGCGGCCCGTCACCCGATGGCACGCGCTGGATCGCCTGTCGTCCGAACTTCTTTCTACCGGTCCGGGTGCTGTCGCGCCTGTTCCGTCGGCTGTTTCTTCAGGCGCTGCGCACTACCTTTGAGGCCAGACAGCTACAGTTCTTCGGTGATATCGCAGAACATGCCGACCCGCTGGCCTTCACCCGGCTTCTGACATCAGTTGGTCGTCAAGACTGGGTGGTCTATGCCAAGCCACCCTTCGGCGGGCCAGATAAGGTGCTGGCCTATCTGAGCCGGTATACCCACCGTGTGGCCATCGCCAATTCACGCCTGGTCAGCATGGCAGATGGCAAGGTGACGTTCCGCTGGCGCGACTACCGCCATGGCCGCCGACCAAGGTCGATGACCCTTGATGCTGCAGAGTTCATCCGTCGCTTTTTGTTGCATACTGTGCCCGATGGCTTTCACCGCATCCGACATTACGGCTTCCTTGCCAACGGGCAGCGTGCTGCCCGCCTCATGGCCTGCAGAGCAATGCTGGCCGACCAGACATCAGAAACCGAGATCCGTGCCAAACCCGCGATGAAGGCGGCACCCGCTGCGCGGCCATGCCCCTGTTGCGGTCGACCAATGGTCAGGCTCGCCGTCTGGTATCACGGTCAAGCACCGCCCGAATGGCCATTCTGGAACGGCAGGTCATGAGCGCTCACGACAAACAACAGATATCCCATCAGCGGCCCGCCTCCATGCGGACCAGCCAGATCGTCTACGGGCCAAGGCCCCGGTTGCGCCAGTTCCGGTCGCTCCGCGAGACCAGTGCCCAGCAAACTGAACCAGTTCAGCGGTCAATCACGGCCAGCCATGGCCCCGTCAGCCGACTGTTCGGCGCTGTTCATCCGCCCGTTGGCCCTCGCAGTTGTCACGCCAAGCCAACGCCGGAGCCACAATCCCCATAGCCCAAAACCGCCCCGAGGGTTCGTTCAATCCGGCTTCAATGAGGTCTGCCGGGCAGCCGTGTGGCAGCATCAGCGTTGCATCCGCAGACCTCACAGAACCCTCCAGATTCCCTTCCGCGGCCG
This sequence comes from uncultured Rhodospirillaceae bacterium, assembly GCA_937891725.1. Lineage (GTDB taxonomy): Bacteria > Pseudomonadota > Alphaproteobacteria > Thalassobaculales > Thalassobaculaceae > JANSYC01. The sequence continues at coordinate 2,854 of CALAHL010000183.1, forward strand.
GCTGTGATTCAAGATTATCTCTACGTGGGAGGTGACCTTGGCACGCAACCTGATGTCGGACGACGAATGGGCATTCTTTGAGGGCTTCATCCGGGCAGTCCGCCATCCGAACGGGCGCAAGCCTGCGGACCATCGTCTTGTTCTGGATGGCATTTTCTGGATCGCGCGGACCGGTGCGCCGTGGCGGGACCTGCCGGAGGAGTTTGGCAAGTGGTCATCTGTCTACCGGCAGTTCCGACGCTGGACGCTCGCCGGGCTGTGGGAGGACGTCCTGGATGGCTTGAACCACGCAGGGCTGGCGCCCGACAAGCTCCAGATGGTCGACAGCACTGTGATCAGGGCCCACCCCCATGCGGCCGGCGCAAAAGGAGGACTCCGAAAGAGGCTCTTGGCCGTTCGAGAGGTAGTAGTCGGGAGGCGTATATTAGGACGCTTCGCCAGTGAGCGGAGTAGATATTTGCTTTGGCGGACGTGGAGAAGGTTGGATCCCAGTCCCGTCCCCTCCGCCACAAAACATTCGCGAACCCGAGAC
>CALAHL010000184.1 GCA_937891725.1 uncultured Rhodospirillaceae bacterium
GGCCAGATTGATGACGGGACGCACGACTCTGGTGATCGCCCACCGTCTGTCCACTATCTCGAATGCCGATGTGATTCACGCAATGGCCGCCGGAACGGTCGTCGAGAGCGGCGGTCATGACGATCTGATCGCCAAGGGCGGGGTCTACGCCAAGCTCAACGCCTTGCAGTTCCGGGAGCAGGATCGACCTGAGCCGGCGGTTCTCTAGGCCGCACGCACCTGGTTGCGGCCGCCGTTCTTCGCTTCGTAGAGCAGGCCGTCGGCTCGGACCAGGCCCGCCTCGATGCTCTCATTGTCCTGAAGCTCTACGGCCCCCAGGCTGACCGTCCAGCGGATCGAATCGGTTGAGGAACCGGACGGGGCATCCACCATGTCGGCCTCGATCCGCGACCGCAGCCGTTCGGCCATAATCCTGGCGCCGTCGAGATCGGTATGAGGCAGCAGCACCACGAACTCCTCTCCCCCGATGCGGGCAGTCAGATCCGCGTCGCGACCGATCTCTTCGGCAAGGCTGGCTGTGCGGACGATCACTTCGTCGCCGGTCGCGTGTCCGTAGGTGTCGTTGACGGCTTTGAAATGGTCGATGTCGAACATCACCATCGAGATCGGGAACGGGTTCCGCCGACGCTCCCGCTCGCTGCGGTTGGCGAATTCCATGAAGGAGCGGCGGTTCAAGAGACCGGTCATCGCATCACGGGTGGCGAGATCGTAGAGTTGGCCCGCGTAGCGCCGGACCCGGCCGACCAACGGGCGGAAGATGAACACCGCTTCCAGGGTCAGCACGATGATCACGGCGGCGACCGACAGGGATTGGACGTCCTGCAATTGGCTGACATTGGCGCTGACCTGGTTCTCATAGGCCTGGACCGCGGCGTCGAGACTCTCCAGCAGATCGGCGGCGGCCATCGGGCGCATGTCCTCGACCAGTGTCGAATCGACGCCAAGGACCAGGCCGCTGCGCGCGAGCTCGATATAGTGCCGCACCTTGACGTCCAGATCATGCGGCTCCTCGAAATAGTAAACCCGAAGATCCTCCGAGACGCCTGGCGGCAGGCCGGCCGCCAGATCGCCATAGATCAGCGAGCGGTGGCTGGTCTCGAACCGGTTAATGGCAGATTCCAGCGCTTCCAGATCGCCGGTTCCGTGCGCCAGTTCCTCGGTCAGCCAGTAGATTCTCTGCGATAGCATGCGCTGAGCACCGGCGACGTTCACCACCTTTCCCGCATGCTGAAGCTCGGTCACCGCTTGATTCAGCAGCACGTGAATGCCGATGGTCAGACCTGCCAAAAGGCCAAGCGCCAAGACGTATCCGGCTGTGATGAGCACCGTCATACGTTTCAGGCTGTCTGCGCCGCTCATGAACGGATCTCCTTCGGGAAGTAGGGCATAGGGCCGTTTCACGGCATATTCTTTCCGTTTTCATACGTATCAGCAGGTGCTGTTGTAAGGCGAAAAAGCATAACAAACGGTTACGCTTCGGCCCGAAGATCCCTGAGGCGCTCCGCAATTGCGGGTTTCGGCCACCGGCGGTGGACCCAGAGCCACTGCTCCGGCCGCTCGCGGATCCAGCCTTCCAACGTGTCGTTGACCGACTGGATCAGGGCGAGGAGATCGGCTGCGGCATCTCCGGTACTCGGCGGATCCATCGGCGTCCCGAGGGTGACCCGGAACTTGGAGCCGGAGATCCGCTCGATCCGCGCCATGACCAGCGGACATTTGGCCCTCGCGGCGAGGGGGGCGAAGGCGGAGGCCGTCATGGCGGGCATCCCGAAGAATCTGGTTTCGGTTCCGTCGTTCATTTTCTGATCGATCAGCATGCCGACGATGCGCTTTTGCTTGAGCGAGCGGATGATGTCCCGCGCCCCGTCCTTGCCTTTCGCGATCAGACGGCTGTCGGGGTGCGGCTTGCGCTTGTCGTAGAGGTTCCGGATCAAGGGGTTGTTCGGTGCGCGGTAGACCAGATCCACCGGGATATCGTGATGCGCGCCCACGACCGCCATCAGCTCCCAATTGGCCATATGGCCCGAGAGAAAGATCATCGGCCCGCCGTCGGTCTTGATCCGGTCGATGATCTCGCCGCCGACGATTTCGATCTCCGTGCCGATCTGGTCCCTGAGTTTCGACAGATGGGGAAACTCACCGGCGGTCCGGCCCAGATTGCGCCACATCCCGTCACGCACGCCGTCGATCCAGGCTTGATCCCTGTCCGGAAAGGCCGCCCGCAGATTGTCGCCCGCGACCCGGTGCAGCGCCAGCAGCGGGCCGAGCCGCCGCAACACCATTTCACCGAGTGTGGCGGCAACCGGAAGCGGCAGGATCCGCAACAGCCCGTAGGCGAGCAGAGCTCCCCCAGCCTCGATATAGAACATCAGCGTTTGCACAGGTCGCATCATGCCCCGGTATCGACCGATGGTGCCGTTCTGTCCAGAGCCGAGGTTGACTTCGGCCCTGTCAGCTTGAGGGGGCAGGGCGTAGCCGTGCCATCGGCGTCTCGTTGATCGGCCAATGGATGATCGCCGCAACGATGCCCAACACCACCCCGGCCCACCAGACCGCGTCGTAGGTGCCCGTGGTGTCGTAGAGATAGCCGCCCAGGTAGACGCCGAGGAAACTGCCGAGCTGGTGACTGAAGAACACGACCCCGAACAGGGTCGCCATGTACCGCACCCCGAAGACCTGCGCCACGATTCCTGTCGTCAGTGGAACCGTCGACAGCCATAGGAACCCCATCGCGGCTGCGAAGGCGTAGATCGTGAACTCGGTCTTCGGTGCCAGCAGAAGGGCCGTGATGCAGACCGCACGCAGCAGATAGATCACGCTCAGGGTCGACTTCTTGCTGTACCGCTGTCCGATCACACCGGACAGGAACGAGCCCATGATGTTGCAGAGACCGACCAGCGACAGCGCAACCGCACCGACCAGCGGGTTAAGTCCCACATCCCGCACATAGGAAGGGAAGTGCACGGTGATGAACGCCACGTGGAAACCGCAGACGAAAAATCCGATCGTGAGCAGGATGTAGCCGCGATGGCTGACCGCCTCCGACAGCGCCTGCCTGACCGATTGATCGACGGTGCTTTCGTTCTTTCCGCCGTCCGATTTGGGAAGGACCATCGCCAGCGGAATGATCAGCAGTGCGAGCGACGAGAGGATGAACAGGGAATCGTGCCAGCCGTACTGGGCGATGAACTGCTGACTGACCGGCGAGAACACGACCTGACCGAAGGACCCGGCGGCCGTTCCCAGGCCCAAGGCCATGGTCCGTCGCGCCGGACCTACCGCCTTTGCCATCGCAGCCAGCGCCAGCGAGAACGCGGTGAAGGCAACACCCGTGCCGGTCAGAACGCCTGCCGTCAGGTGCAGCATCCCGCTGCTGGTGCTCTCGGCCATGCCGTAGACACCGATCGCGTAGACAACCGCGCCCAGACCAAGGACCCGCGACGGCCCAAACTTATCCGCCAGAATGCCCGCGATCGGAACGCCGATGCCCCACAGCAGGTTCTGGATCGCCAGGGCGAGCGAGAAGGTCTCCCGGCTCCAGCCCTTGGCGCTGATCATAGGGTCCATGAACAAACCGAACACCGACCGGATTCCGAAGCCGATCATCGCGATCAGACAGCCGGCCAGGACGACAAGCAACGTTGTGCGCCAATCGACCCGAGATCCGGGCGAAATGGGGGTCTCGGCGGTCATGAGAGCGTCCTTTCGGGGCGTTAGACTTGAACGTGTAGGTACACTCGTGTATGTGCACTTATATGTCAACGCATGAGACCCGATCCGATTTCGAACCGGTGAATGAGCGCTGCACCGCCGCCGCATTGCGGCGGACGGCCCGTCTTGCAACGGCGGTCTATGACGAGGCGCTGAGGCCGCTCGGCATGAAACTCACCCAGTATTCCTTGCTCATCAACATCCGCGATTCAGACGCGGTCTCCGTCACCGAGTTGTCGGATAAGATGATGATGGATCGCACGACTCTCACCCGTAATCTGGCTCCATTGCGCAAGGCAGGGTGGGTCCAAGTCGGTGACATCGACCGACGGACCCGACGCATCACGCTGAGCGATGAGGGACAAGCGATGCTGGAGCGGGCCATTCCCATTTGGAAAATGGCCGAAATGCGGGTGCGCGAACTGATCGGAATCGAAGACGCTCTGGAACTGCGTGATCGCCTGGATCGGGCGAGCGCGCGACTGAAAGGCGTTAGCCCTTCGCCCGGCGGCCGGAAATAAAGCTCACGCCCTCGGGGCCGATGACCTCTTCATGCTCAATATCCGCCTCAAGACGGAACTGATCGCCTGGCCGGTAGGTCTTGGCTCCCTCCGCGTGGGTCACGGTGAAAGTCCCGCGCGTGATCAGGCCGCGCGCATCGAAGGGATGGGTGTGCATGTGATTCACCTGACCCGCCTCCCACTCGCGCTCACCCACCTCGTATCCCTGTTCGATCAACTCGGCCCGAAAGGCTTCAATGGTGGACTCGATCATGGTCTGGTTCCTTCTCATACCGTCAGCGGGCGGAAGAGTGTCCGTGTTCCCGTCTGGGATCAAGCTGTTCGGGTGCAAACCCCATAGTCACCGCCCCAATGCCTTGCTTTAATTCAGTCTGGCACTTCAGAAGGGACTCAAAGCATGGCTGGTAAACTCACGGTGACGGCGGGACCGCTCACCTTCGACGCGCGATTCGAAGAGACTGCGGCACCGAAGACGGTCGCGGCCTTTCGCAAGGCGATGCCGTTTGAAAGCAAGGTTGTCCATGTCCGGTGGAGCGGAGAGGGGGTTTGGATGCCGCTTGGCGATCTCGATTTCGGGGTCGGCTACGAGAACCACACCAGCTATCCGGCGCCTGGCCAGATCATTCTGTATCCCGGCGGTATCAGCGAGACCGAAATCCTGTTGGCCTATGGCGGGGTGCATTTCGCCTGCAAGATGGGCCAGTTGGCGGGCAATCATTTCATCACCCTGACCAGCAATCTCGACAAGCTGGCGGAGCTCGGACGGCTCTGTCTGTGGGACGGCGCGCAACCCATCCGATTCGTGGAGGCGTAAGCTGAACAAAGGGCACAAACGGGTCCTTCTGTTCAACTCGAACAGCAC
>CALAHL010000185.1 GCA_937891725.1 uncultured Rhodospirillaceae bacterium
CACCTTGCTGACGATCCTGATGTTCATGTTCATCCAGGATCCAATCCTCGGCCTCGCCGCGATCTCGCTCTATCCAATTCAGGGTTACATCATCCCAAAGCTGCAGCGGAAGGTGAATCAGCTCGGCAAGGAACGGGTAAAGGCTGTCCGCGTGCTCTCCGACCGGATCGGCGAAAACATCAGCGGTGTCGAGACGATTCACGCGAACGACGGTGCCCGATACGCCCTAGCCTGGTTCGGGTATCGGCTGAGCCGGATCTACGACATTCGATTCGATATCTACCAGCGCAAATTCTTCATCAAGTTTCTGAATAACTTCCTCAGCCAACTCACACCGTTCTTTTTCTACGCGATTGGCGGCTATCTGGTGATCGCCGGAAGTCTGAGCCTCGGTGCGCTGGTCGCGGTGCTGGCCGCCTACAAGGATCTGTCTGCGCCGTGGCGGGAACTGCTGAACTACTATCAGCGCAAGGAAGACGCCCGGATCAAGTACGAGCAGGTGATCGAACAGTTCGACGTGCCCGACATGATGACCGAGGAACAACAGCTGACCGATGCCGATCCGGAAGTCCGGTTGAACGGCGCATTGCGGGTCAACAATCTCGGTCTGGTCGACGACGAAGGGGACGTGTTGCTCGACGGCGTCAACCTCAAGGCGGAGCCAGGCGAAAAAATCGCATTGGTGGGTCCGGCGGGGGCCGGAAAGGAAAGCCTGATCATGCTGCTGGCCCGGTTGCAGCTCCCGACCAGCGGTCAGATCAGCATCGGTGGCATCGATCTGAGTCAGCAGCCGGAATCCCTGACCGGGCGCCGGATCGGTTATGTCGGCCCGAGCGCGTTCGTGTTCTCGTCGACCATTCGTGAGAACCTGCTGCTCGGCGCGAAACATCAGCCGTTCGGCCTGTCGGATCGTTCGGAGAGCGAAACCGCGGCAATGGCCAAGATTCTGGAAAATGCCGCCAAAGCCGGGAACTCGACCGACGATCCCGACGTCGACTGGGTCGATTACGCCGCGATCGGGGTCGAGGGACCGTCCGATCTGGCGGGCCACCTGACAGAGCTCCTGGCAGCCGTGGATCTGTCTGAGGATTGCTATGTGCTGGGACTTCGCGGCACCATCGATCCGGAAAAGGCGAATGAGACCGCGACCCGCATTCTCGAAGCCCGGCAGGCATTTCAACATCGGCTTGGCGAGAACAGCGAGTTGGCGGAGCTGGTCGAGCCGTTCGCGATCGACCGCTACAACAACAACGCCACGGTGGCCGAGAATCTGCTGTTCGGAACCCCCGTGGGCCAGCAGTTCGATTCTGCCGGCATAGCCACCCACGCCTATGTTCGTGAAGTCTTGGATCGACAGGACCTGACCGGGGCGTTCGTGGAGATGGGCCGGAACATCGCCTCGACAATGGTCGAGCTGTTCGCCGATCTGCCACCGGACCATGAGTTCTTCGCCCAGTTCAGCTTTATCTCCCCAGACGATTTGCCGGATTTTCAAACCCTGATCACCCGCGTGGAGCGGCAAGGTCTGGAGAAACTGTCGGAGGAGGATCGCGGCAAGCTGTTGGCTTTGCCGTTCAGGATTATCCCGGCGCGTCATCGTCTGGGGATGATCGATGACGAGATGACGGCGCGCCTTCTCAAATCCCGCCAGGACTTTGCCGACAATCTGCCCGACGATTTGAAGGACGCCGTCGCGTTCTTCCGGTCCGATGCCTACAACGCGGCAGCTTCGCTGCAGGACAATATTCTGTTCGGCAAGATCGCCTACGGGCAGGCCAATGCGGGTGAGCGGGTCGGCCAGGAGATCTCGAATGTTCTGACAGAACTCGGACTGCGCGATACGGTGATCGAGGTCGGGTTGGATTTCGGCGTCGGGATCGCAGGGTCGCGTCTCTCGGGCCAACAGCGCCAGAAAATCGGCATCGCCCGCGTGCTCCTGCGGCGACCGGATATGCTGATCATGAACGACGCAACGGCCTCCCTCGACGCCGCCTCGCAAGAGCATGTGATCCGCGAGGTGCTGAGTAGTTCCGAAGGACGGACCGTGATCTGGGGCACTCAGCGGATCGATCTTGCGAGTCGGTTCGAACGGGTGGTGTTTCTGCGCGGGGGACGCATTGTCGAAGACGGGACCCCGGAAGACTTGAACAAGGAGGGAACCGCTTTTCATGGGTTCCTGAACCAGAGCTAGTGCCAGAGCGGGTTTAGGTGGGGATTTCGGCCACGACGCGCTTGAGATCGGCGGGGTGGCCGGACGGAAAGGGAGATCGACGATGAGCCTGCAGGAGGAAGTCGAGCTGCTTCGGAACATCCCATTGTTCCGCAAGATCGAGCCGTCAAAGCTGAAACTTCTGGCGTTCACGTCCGAGCGTCTGACCTTCCAGGACGGCCATCGCCTGTTCGCGCAGGGCGACGCCGGCGACGCCGCGTACATCATCATCGACGGCACTGCGGAGGTGAAGATCAACACGGACGGCGGTGAAATCACGGTTGCGAGCCTTGGAAAAGGCGATGTGGTCGGAGAAATCGCCATCCTCTGCGATGTGCCCCGGACCGCCTCGGTGGATGCCCGGACCAAAGTCGTGGCGTTGAAGATCACCAAAGAGCTGTTCTTCAGACTGGTCAGTGAGTTCCCGCAGATATCGATCGAGATCATGCGGGAGTTGGCGGCTAGGCTGGAACGGACCAACACGCAACTGCGCGAAGCCCTGTCCCGGAGCCCGCATTCGTGAGTCGATTGGACAGCGGAATACGGCGCCTACTGGCCCAAAAACATGCCCTCGAAGACGCAGCGGCCAGGATCCGCGGACTGCCGGGCTGCGTCCTGGAGTTTGGCCTCGGAAACGGTCGAACCTACGACCATCTGCGCGAGATTTTGCCGGATCGGGACATCTACGTTTTCGACCGGCAGGTTGCGGTTCACCCGAATTGTGTGCCGCCGGAGGACCGGATGTTCCTAGGGGATCTGTTCGACACATTGCCCCGAGCTGTTTCCCAGCTTGCAGGCCAGGCCGCGATGATCCATCTCGACATCGGCACCGGCGACAGAGACGCGAGCATGGCGCTCGTCGCACGCGCGGCACCGGATCTGATAAAGCTGCTAAAGAGCGGCGCGGTCGTGGTCAGCGATCAGCCCGTCGATCACCCGTCCCTCTCGCCGCTTGAATTGCCCAGCGGCACGAAACCGGGGCGTATTTACATGGCGGTACGAGTCTAGATCCGGATCGACAAAAGACGGTTCACACCGTATTCGAAGCCGCGAAACGATTCCGAATACATTGACTGTTGCTCTAGATCAGCTGCCACTGGTCGTTGATCGCCGCAATCTGCGCAATCTCGATCGGCTGAGTTCCGGAGAAATCAATCACGTGCAGAGAATTGTCGACCGTGCTGTGCATGACCATCTCTTCGCTGCCGTCGCCATTGGTGTCTGCGATTCGCGCCAGTTCCCAGCCGTTGTCGACGGTGAACGACGATCCGAAGGTCGGGCTGGACGCGCCGTTGGTCTCCCAGACTGCAAACCGATTGGCTCCGTTTTTCAGAAGAATATCGTCGGTCCCGTCCCCGTTGAAATCACCGGTCTGAATGATCTGCCATGCGCTCGGCAAAGCGATGCTGGCGCCGAAGGACGGCGTATCGGCACCGTTCATACCCCACAGCGCAACCCGACCGTCATCGCTGTTTCGCCACAACAGATCATCGGCGCCATCTCCGTCGAAATCGGCTGTCTGCTCAAGCTTCCAGCTTTTGCTCAACCCGATAGACGACCCGTAGGTCGGCGTACCGGCACCATGCATTTCCCAAACGGCAACCCGTCCGGTGACCGAATTCCGCACCAGCAGATCTGCGGCCTCGTCGTCGGTATCGAGCTTACCGACATGGAGGATCTCCCAGTCGTTCGACACCGCAATTGACGATCCGAACGTCGGCCCGCCGGTATCTTGCATTTCCCAAACCGCGATCCGACCATCGGCGTTGCGGACCAGGATATCCGCGATCCCGTCGCCACTCAGATCTTCTATCGTGTTGATCGACCAGCCGGTCGGGATCCCGATCGAGGAGCCGTATGAGATATCGTTTGAATCGTCGATATCCCACACCACGATCCGTTTCGAGGCTGCGTTGTACAGCAGCAGTTCGTCACTGGAGTCGGCGTCGAAGTTCTCGGTCGCAAGGGTGGTCCATCCGGAGGGAGCGGCAAAGGAATTGCCGAACACCGGCGCGTCCGCGTCATTGGTTTCCCATATCGCGAACATCTGACCA
>CALAHL010000186.1 GCA_937891725.1 uncultured Rhodospirillaceae bacterium
ATGATGGCCACCGTCTTGCCGTTCAGCAGGGAGAGGTCGGCGTCGGTGTCGTAATAGAGCTGGGCCATCCGGCTGGGCGTGCGTGCTGATTTGGAGCTTACGCAAGCGTCTGGAGAGCCACGCTCGTCAGCCACCTCGCGCAGCCTCTCCAGCGACCAGGTTGCCGTCATCCTCTGGCGGGCGTTCCTGGCGGGCGTTCAAAGACCTGAACTGCCGTGGAACATCGGAGCTGACCGAAGCTTTTGGTGACAGTGGCACTACCCTTTTATATTTAGCCCCACTGACGGGAGCAGGCCCTTGGACGCTGAAACCAGCTTGAACTTCATCGACGCCGCAACCTACGCCAATGCGTCGGTGTAGCGAATCTTTGGTGCCGACTTTGCTGGGATAATCGGCTGGGATGATAGCCACTTTTTCGACCTCGAGCAATCGAACGCCTTGCGTTAGAACGATGCCGAGGTGATCGCCCAGGGCACCTCAATCGCGCGTGAGTAGCGCGACATCATCAAGGAGAGCGGTGAGGAGAAGGAGCGCCTGGTCGCTTCGCGAAGGCAGTCCTGCTGTCCGTCGAGGCTGGCGCGGCCGGCATCTGGGAGGAGCGGCACTGGGCCGCCCGCAAGTCCAGAATAAAAAACACCGCCGGGGCTGTCTGCAGAGACCGAATAGATTGTTGAGTATAAATACGACCCGCCCTGCGCCCGGGGTCCAAAGGAATCGCTGCCATGGCGGATGACCGCCTCCCTCAGGACGAACTCATCTCTCTTGTGCGCAGCTTGGGCGCGCGCGTCGCCGCCCTGGAAAGCGAGCTGGCGGTCGCCCGTGAAACGGACAAGCAGCTGGAGGACAGCGAGGAGAAATTCCGGCAGGTCACCGACACAATCGATGAAGTGTTCTGGATGACCGATCCCCGCAAGAACAGCATGCTGTTCATCAGTTCGGCCTATGAGCGCATCTGGGGACGGAGCTGCCAGAGTCTGCTGGATGATCCGTGGTCCTATATCGAAAGCATCCATCCGCAGGATCGGGAAACCGTCATTGCGGCCTTGCCTCGGCAAGCGGAGGGCACGTACGACATCGAATACCGGATCGTGCGCACTGACGGTGACATTCGCTGGATTCGAGACAAGGCGTTTCCGATTCGCAACGCCTCTGGTGCTGTTTACCGTGTGGTTGGCGTGGCGCAGGATGTCACCGCGATCAAGGACAGCGAGGAGAAATTCCGGCAGGTCACCGACACGATCAACGAAGTGTTCTGGATGACCGATCCCCGCAAGAACAGCATGCTGTTCATCAGCCCGGCTTATGAGCGTATCTGGGGACGGAGCTGCCAGAGTCTGCTTGATGATCCGTGGTCCTATATCGAAAGCATCCACCCGCAGGATCGGGAAACCGTCATTGCGGCCTTGCCTCGGCAAGCGGAGGGCACGTACGACATCGAATATCGGATCGTGCGCACTGACGGTGACATCCGCTGGATCAGAGACAAGGCATTCCCAGTTCGCAATGATGCGATGGATGTTTATCGCGTGGTTGGCGTGGCGCAGGACATCACGGAAAACAAGAATCTGATCCGCGACCTGAATCTTGAGAAGGAGAGGACCGAGCGTCTTCTCGAGAACATCCTGCCGAAATCAATCATCGACGCGCTGAAGGGGCAGGAAAACGTCCCTCTACAGACGCTCGAGGCTCCGGTGATCGCCCAGCGTATAGACCATGCCACCGTGCTGTTCGCCGACCTCGTCGGCTTTACCGCCTTCTCCAGCTCACGACAGGCGGATTACGTCGTCCAGCAACTAAACCATATCTTCAAAGTATTCGACCGACTGGCGGAGAATCACGGCGTTGAGAAGATCAAGACTATCGGCGATTGCTACATGCTGGCCGGCGGCGTGCCGGATCACCAGGACGACCATGCAGTGCGTGTCGCCAACGCCGCGTTGGCAATGCGGGTTGCCCTCGCGCGCATCAACGGAGAAAAGGGGCAGAACTTCCAGATCAGGATCGGCATGCACAGCGGGCCGCTGGTGGCTGGCGTGATCGGCACCAGCAAATTTGCTTACGACCTTTGGGGTGACACCGTGAACCTGGCGAGCCGTATGGAGTCGGCAGGCGTGCCCGGTAAAATCCAGGTGTCGGAATCGACGTACCGTTTACTTCAGGACCGGTTCCGGTTCGAGGATCGCGGACCCATCGCGGTGAAGGGTAAAGGTGAGGTTCAGGCCTATCTACTGAATGGCCTGGCCTGAGCGGGTAGCGGAGCTAGAGGCAAGGAGCGAACTTATGCCTCGCTGGGTTGGGGAAAGGTGCAAGGGTTGGCTGGTCAGAAGCGATCGGTGTGGTGATGTACCACTCGCCACTGGCCCGATTCCTTGCGGATGATTGTGGTGGCGCGAATGTCGCTCTTGATCGCTTCGCCGGCCTTGGTCATACCGCAGGTCCGCTCCATGCAGACCAGATATCCCATCTCAGCGGATTCCACGAATTGGTGATCATCAACCACAAGAGTCCCCTCAAATCCCATGGCGGATTCCCTGGCGAATTCCTCCATCACGGCGGTACGCCCGGTGTAGGTGGCACCCATGGGCCCCAGGTGGCTGATGTCGTCGGCTTCAGACCAGATGGCTTCGAAGGCAGAGATATCTCCCGCCAGCAACTTGTTCCCGGCTTCATAGAAAGCGTCAGCGGCCGCTTGCAGGGTGGTGGTCATGGGTTGAGCCTGCGTTGTCTGCAGGTTTCACCAGGATGGTAGCCAAGTGCCTACA
>CALAHL010000187.1 GCA_937891725.1 uncultured Rhodospirillaceae bacterium
GTACTTGGGCACCAAGGCTGGAGAGCATCTCGGTGGTCACGCCGCCCCACCAGGGGTTGGACTTCGCCATCTCCGCCTTGCGCTCCCAGTACGCCTTGGTCAGCGCGTAGGCCGCGTCGTCGGTCATGTCGGCGGTGGTGTAGGCGATGACCGGCAGCGAGACCGTAGTGGTATCGGTATCGACACCGGGATAGGTCCCCGCGGGAATCACCAACATGTCACCGCCCACCGTCTTCAACTGCTCGGGGCTCAATCCCAACAGCTTGATCGGAACCGACGCCGCCGCCTCGATCACATTCGGAGCGGGATAGGAGCCGGCAGTGGCGAAGCCGACCACCTGGTTGTTCTTGATCGCCGGAACGGCCGCATTCAATTCCACATCCACCAGATCGACCTTATCCGCGATGCCCAGGGCCTCGAAGGTGGAAAGCGTTTTGCCCTCTCCGAAACTGCCCTTGCCGCCCGGAATAAACGCCTTGCCTGCCAGATCGGCGAAATCATTGACGCCGGCGTCTGCCCGCACCACCCAGTGCATGGTCAGCTGCGGAATCGGGAACAGGCCGCGGATCTTGTCGTATCCGGTCTCACCCTCGAACATCTTCTTGCCGCCCTTGGCCAGCGTCACGAGCGACGGCGGCGAGGTGAACACGTAGTTGCCCGCGCGGCGGCTGGCCTCCTTCACGTTCTGGACCGAGCCTTGGCTCTCCTCGACCGTCAGGATCACCCCACCGTCGGTCGCCGCCTTCACGCCCTCCGCCAACTGCACAGCCATCGCGTAGTAGGACGAGGCCGACTTGGCCGACTTGAACGTAATGCGGGTCTCGGCGGCGGCGGAGCCTGCCGCGAGAGCGAGCGATGCGGCCGCCAGGGCCGCGAAAACTGTCTTGCGCATGATCTTTTCTCCCGTTTCGTCCGACTGCTGCGGACGCGATGGCGCAAGCTTGCGGACCTTGGCCGCTGCGTCAAGCCGGACGCTGACGATCCGACCCACGCGTGCTAGCGTGCGTGGTATGACAACGATGCTCTTTACCCATGATGCCGGTCTGAATCACGACACCGGCCCGATGCACCCCGAACGTCCGGACCGTCTTCGCGCAGTCCTGAAAGCTCTTGCGGCGAAGGAGTTCTCATCTATTGAGCGCCGGGAAGCGCCTGAGGCGACCGTCGAGCAGATCGCACGCATCCACCCGGAATCCTACGTCGAAGCGATTCTGGACGCGATCCCATCGAGCGGGACACGCGGCTTGGACGGCGACACGATTGTCTCGCCCGGCTCCGGCGAGGCGGCTTTGCGGGCAAGCGGGGCAGCTTGTGCGGCGGTTGACGCCGTGATCGCGGGAGACGCCGGGAATGCCTTCTGCGCCACCCGGCCTCCCGGTCATCACGCAGAGCCGACCACAGCCATGGGATTCTGCCTGTTCAACAATGTGGCGGTGGCCGCACGTCATGCCCAGGCCGTCCACGGTTTGGAGCGGGTCGCGGTCATGGACTTTGACGTGCACCACGGCAACGGCACCCAGGCCGCCTTCTGGGATGACCCGAGTCTGCTGTACACCTCAACGCACCAGATGCCGCTGTATCCCGGCACCGGGGCCATCGGCGAGACCGGAATTGCCAACAACATCGTGAACGCGCCGCTTGCACCGCAATCAGATGGGGTTGCCTTCAAGGAGGCAATGACCGGGCGGATTCTTCCGGCACTCGACTCCTTCGCGCCGGACCTATTGATCATTTCAGCCGGCTTCGACGCCCATTACCGCGATCCGCTCGCCTCCCTCAACTTCGACGAAGACGATTTCTATTGGGCTACGCGTGAGCTTATGGCGCTGGCCGACCGGGTCTGCGGCGGGCGGGTGGTGTCCTGTCTTGAGGGCGGCTACGACCTGCAAGGACTTGCCACCTCCGCTGCCGCTCACGTGCGCGCGCTTTTGGAGCCCTGCTGACTGGTCAATAGACCCGAGCGGACGATCCCAAGGTCAGCGCGTCCGAATACGGCAGCCTCGTCAGCAATCCTTCGATCTCCGCGTCCGTGGTGCCGTCCGGCAGTTGCTGCGTCCACACCCGGAACCACGTGAGATCATAGGAGCCGAACGACGTGATCATCGCGACATCCGCCGCATCCCGCCCCCGAACCATCAGGATCCGGCCGATCCGAGGGTGATTGTGGCGGGCATCAAGGGTGTGCCAGGCCCCGCTCAGATAGACTTCAAACCAGGCGCAAAAATCGTCCGGTCCCGATGGAGGCACCCCGATATCGCCAAGATATCCGCTGGCATAGCGGGCCGGGATGTTCATCGCCCGGCACAGCGCCACGGCAAGATGCGCGAAGTCGCGGCACACGCCGGTCTTTTCTCGCAAAACGTCATGCGCGGTCTTGGTCGGTCGGCCGAAGCCGTAGCCGAAGGTGGCATGGTTATGGACAAAGTCACAGATCGCCTGAACCCGGGGCCAGCCGGCCTGGAAATGGCCGAACGTCTTCCATGCGAACTCACCGAACTCATCCCCGTCGCAATAGCGGCTGGCGGTCAGAAACGTCAGGACTTCATAAGGAAGATCCTCGACAGGATGCTGGACCGCCCATGGGAAGACCGCATCCGGCGCGCCATCAACCTCGGCAACGCAATCAGACCAGATTGTAAGGCGCCCCGGAGGAGCCACGATCCGAGAGAATCGATTCTGAAATCCGTCCAAATATTCGACGACCGGTATACCGCGATCCGTCCGCACATAGTCTTCACCGATCAGGCGACCCGAAAACTCGGGGTGACTGGATAGCGCTAAAAGCATAGGAACGGGAACATTGCATTCAACGGATATTTCAAAACCGAAGCGGATTAACATATCAATTTCCTCAGTAAGCGCATAAATATTTCCAAACGAAAATAAAATTGCGCGCCATCAAAATAAAATTCGATCTCGATCTCTATGTGGTGCGGCGTCCGGGAAGATCCAATGCCAAAGACCCTCCGTGTCTTTCATCGCACCGAATATCGCTATGATCGTGATGTCAGCTTCGGCCCTCACCGCCTCTTGCTGCGGCCACGGGGAGGGCATGACCTGCGTGTGCTGGATTCTTCGATTTTGGTGATTCCGCATGCCGCATTGAATTGGCATTTCGACACCTTCGCGAACTCGGTGGCGCACGCGAACTTCCAGCAGGACGCCTCGAAACTGGTGATCGAGAGCAAGTTGCTGATTCGGCGCTATGCCTCGGTGCCGATCTCACCGCTCGACCCGATGTCCAACACCGCCGACACGTCCACCGACGAACCGGAGGATGCGATGGTTCTGGCGCCGTTTATGCAACTCCAAAACCCGGAAGACATCGAGGATTTGCGCACCTGGCTGAGCGCCCATAATCGCAATCATCTCACAAATGGGTTGGAGTTGTTGCGATCGCTCAGCGACGACATCCACCACTCCTTCCGGTATTCGCGTCGGGACACGCTGGGGACCCATTCGGTGACCACCACGATCCGTCTGCGGCGCGGTACCTGCCGGGACTTCGCATTTTTCTTCATGGAAGCAGCCCGCGTACTCGGGTTCGCCGCCAGGTTCGTGACCGGCTATCTCTATGACCCGGTCGACGACGATGAATCGGAGGGTAACGGTTCGTCGGAAAGCCTCTCGGGTGGCGGCTCCAG
>CALAHL010000188.1 GCA_937891725.1 uncultured Rhodospirillaceae bacterium
CCGATGTGCGGCTCCGGCGGCTGCATCCAGGGCACACCTGCGTTTCTCGGCGCGCTGCGGGCGGCGACGTCGGCGACCGGCGCGCTGCTGATCTTTGACGAGGTGATGACCTCACGGCTGGCGCCCGGCGGGCTTCACGGGGATCTGGACCTCACGCCGGATCTGGTGACGTTGGGCAAGTATATCGGCGGAGGCCTGAGTTTCGGCGCCTTTGGGGGCCGCGCGGAGATCCTGGACCGGTTCGACCCACGCCAACCCGGCGCCTGGCCGCATGCGGGCACCTTCAACAACAACGTCTTCACCATGTCGGCCGGGCTTGCCGGGCTGACCCAGATCTACACCACCGACAGGGTCGCGCCGTTCAATGCCGCAGGCGACCGGCTGCGGGAGCGGCTGAATGCGGCGATCCAGGCGCGCGGTCTGCCGATGGTGGTGACCGGGCGCGGCAGTATGATGACGGCGCATCCGGGGGAGACAGCCCCGAAAGCCCCGCCGGAAGCCAGTGCGCGCAACCGCCGTCTGATCGACCTGATGCATCTGGATCTGATCGGTGCCGGGATCTACACCGCGCGGCGCGGGATGATGACCCTGTCATTGCCGATGACCGCCGAGGACCATGACCGGATGGTGTCGGCGTTTGAGGAGTTCCTGGATACACGGTCCCGGGTGATCGAGCAGGCCGGGGCGTGAAACCGGTTTTCCGCCTCGACACGTTGGAGTAAGGTGGACCGATGAGCAGTTTCGCGATTCCCGGCGCACCGCCGCCACGGCCCAACAGCACGCTTGCCGGACCTGAGAAGGTGGCGCTGGCGGGGTCGGGTGCGTTCGTCAATCGCGAGGTGACGGCGGAACCGCCGCGCGCCGGCCGGACGCTTTCGGCCTCGGCGAACCAGACTGCCACCGAGCGGCTGGAATTCATCCGCGAGACCGGGGCCGCAAACACGCAGCGGCAGGAACGCAAGCTTCTCGATATTCTGGTCTGATCGGCCCTGTCAGGTCGAAGGTTCTGGTTTGCGGTCAGAAGGCCGTAAAAGGACCCTTGAACATATTTGTTTGCATTTTATATAAAATACAAATTAAATTGAATTCATAACTTGGGAGAACCCCATATGGCCGTAGGTCCGACCAATTCTTCGCCTCTCGCGCCGTTGTCCGGCGGCGACCGCGGGCGTTTGGCGACCCAGCAAGGCCGTGACGTCACGGGCAACCTTCCAAAGGGAGGCAACTTGGGGGCGAACCAATCCCGCATTTCGGTTGCTGAAGGCCTTGGCCAAGGGCAGGACGGGCGCGCCGAACTGGTCGATGAGGACGGCTTCCAACGGATCGTCGAGCAAGCCACCGACCGCGCCCGCCAAGGCAACCCGAACGCGCCCCGTGGGTCGTTCGTGGACATTCTCGTTTGACGACGACACCCATGCGATCGCCCCTGACTTGATCCAGGCGAGGCGGCGTCATAGCGTCCGGACGAACCAGTAGGGAAGTCCGGGCCTTGGCCGAATCCTCCAGCACCCCCACCGCAGCAACTCCCTCCAGCCGCCTGCTGTTTTTCGGCTGGCTGATCTGCGCGCTGTTTTTCTTCTACGCCTTCGTCCAGCGGGTGGCCCCCTCGGTCATGGTTGATGAGCTGATGCGCGATTTCGCGGTCGGCGGTGCCGTGTTGGGGAACCTGTCGGCGTTCTACTACTATGCCTATGCCGGTCTGCAGATCCCGGTGGGCGTCCTGATGGATCGGATCGGGCCGCGTCGACTGGTTAGTCTTGCGCTGGCGCTGGTCGGGGTTGGATCGTTGGTCTTCGCGATGGCGGACAGCTTGTGGCTGGCCTATTTCGGGCGACTGCTGATTGGAACCGGATGCGCCTTCAGTTTTGTCGGTGCTTTGAACTACGCGGCCATGTGGTTCCCGCCCAATCGGTTCGCGACCTTGAGCGGCTGGGCCCAGATGTTGGGCGTGTTCGGCGGGATCATGGGGCAGGCGCCGCTCGGGATCGCGGTCGAGACGATCGGCTGGCGTCCCATGTTGGCCGGGTTCGCGGTGCTCGGCCTTGGTCTGGCCGTAGCCGCCGCGATCACGCTGCGGGACAAGCCGCGAGAGGGCCCCGCCGGGGGGGGCGGCATGCTGGTCGGGCTCAAGCGCTGCATGCGCAACAGCCAGACATGGTTGGCCGCCGGATTCGGGATGGCGATGACCGGCACCATGCTGGCGTTCGCGGGTCTGTGGGGCGTGCCCTACATGATGGTCGCCCATGGTCTCGAGAAGGCTTCGGCGGCGGGGCTGGTGTCCCTGCTGTTCGTGGGCTGGGGTTTCGGCGCGCCGGTCTGGGGATTGCTCGCCGACCGATTCTCCCGCCGCCGCATCCTGATGGCGATTGGCGCCCTGATCGCGACGATCGGAATTACTTCCGCCGTGTACCTGCCCGGGCTTCCGGTGTCGGTGGTGGCGGTCATTCTGGTCGTCCAGGGGTTCGGGGCGTCCTCGATGGTGTTGTGCTTCGCGGTCGCTCGGGAGAACAACCCGGCCTGGACGCGGGGGGCGGCCCTCGGCATCGTCAACGGGCTGGTGGTGGGGTCCGGCGCGATCCTGCAGCCGATCCTGGGATGGGTCTTGGATCTGGAATGGGACGGCGCGATGCAGGCCGGGGCTCGCATTTACGGGGTTGAAGCCTATGAGACGGCCTTTCTGGTGCTGCCTGTCACCTGTCTGATCGGCGTCGGTCTGGCGCTGCTGGTCCGCGAAACCCACGGGGTGCCGTACGAGGAGAGACTGCCGGAGCGGCCGCTTTGAGCTGTCCGGCGCACAGGGTATCCTGACGCTCCCCGACGCCGGCTTTCAGGGAGCACCGAGCTGGATGACCTTGCCGCACGACAAGCGCCTTCTGGTGGCCTTGGCCCAGGCCTTGGCACTGCGTCGGCAAGGGCAGATTGATCAGGCCGAACAGCTCGCGTCCACCGTCGTGCGGATCGAGCCGCGCTTCCTCGAAGCGCAGACGTTTCTTGCGCATTTGGCGATGGATCGGGGCGACAAGACGGTCGCGATCAAGCGGTTCACCAAAGCGATGCTGCTGGCACCCGGGCAAACCGAAACGATGTTCACCCTGGCACATTTGCGCCATGAGGAGCAGTTCTGGGAAGAAGCGGCCGTGCTGTTCACGTTCTGCCGACTTTTCCGGGGCGGGGTGCCTTCCTTTCACCTCCAAAGGGGCAGAGTGCAGCAAAGTCTGGAACAGTCAGACGCGGCAATACGGTCCTTCAAACGTGCGAGTGTGCTCGAGCCGTCTGCGATCGAACCTCTTATCGGTCTTGCAAATACGCTCATGTGGACCGGTCGGCTCGCG
>CALAHL010000189.1 GCA_937891725.1 uncultured Rhodospirillaceae bacterium
TGCTGACCCCGGCCCGTCTTGCCCCGCAATGGCGCGACCGGATGAAGACGATGTTCGACATCCGTCTCAACCTCTACTCCGCCGACCTCGATCGCGGAAAGATCAGCTACTGGGAGACGGCCGACAAAGTGGTCGCCTCGTTCCATACGCTCCGCATGGACAAGGCGCGCGAGCGTCTGTTGATGGCCGAGCCGTGGGATCTGGTTCTGGTTGACGAAGCCCACCACTTCCAGGCGGTCGAACGCAGCGCAACCCTGACATATAACCTGCTGAAGGACATGCAGGCCGCAGGCAAGATCGGCTCGCTGGTGCTGTTCACCGGCACACCGCACCGGGGCAAGGACTTCGGTTTCCTCGCCCTTATGCACCTCCTGCGGCCCGATCTGTTCGACCCTCAGCGCGAGATCGAGGAGCAGCTTGCGCATCTGCCCGAAGCGATGATCCGCAACAACAAGGCCACGGTGACCGACCTACAAGGCAAGCCGCTGTTCAAGCCGGTGAACACCCAGACCGTCGACTACGGCTATACCGAGGCGGAGGCAGATTTCTACAACGTCATGAGCGAGTTCATCCTCGATGGGCGGGCCTATGCGAGCGACCTTGCCGGCCGAGAGCGTACCTCGCGCATGCTCTTGCTCATCGCGCTCCAGAAGCTTGCCGCCAGTTCCATCGCGGCGATCCGCAGCGCCCTGTCGAAACGGCGGGGCATGCTGGCGACGACGATTGCGCAAGGTGGAAGCCGCGCCGCACAGATCGCAGAGCCGCCAGAGGATGAAGAGGACGACGAACGGTCCCAACGCGAGGAAGGCGCTCTGGGAGAAAATTCCCCGACGCTCATGTCCGACGAGATCGCCCGCCTCGACGAGATCCTCGCCCGCGCCGACGAAATCACCCATGAGACCAAGATCCAGAGGCTGATTGACTTGATCGAGACCAAACTCCCGGTCGGCGAGCCGGTCTTGCTCTTCACGGAATACAAGGCCACCCAAGCCCTCGTCCTGAACGCATTGGAAGCGCGTTTCGGCGAAGGGAGCTCAGGTTTCATCAACGGTGACGAACGCCTAACGATCTCGAATACCGACGGCACAACCGAGGCGCGCAGCTTGTCTCGTGACACGGCGGCCGAAGACTTCAATGCCGGACGCACCCGCTTCCTGATCTCGACCGAGGCGGGCGGCGAAGGCATCGACCTTCAGCATCGCTGCGCCACGCTGGTGCATGTCGATCTTCCTTGGAACCCGATGCGGTTGCACCAAAGGGTCGGTCGCCTCAACCGCTATGGGCAGACCCGCGCCGTATCCGTCTACCTGCTGCGAAACCCTGAAACCGTCGAGGCACGTATCTGGTCTCTTCTCGAAGAAAAGCTCGCGCGGATCCAGGCCACGCTCAGTGCCTCGATGGAGGAAGCCGAGGACATTGCCCAGCTCGTGATCGGCATGGCTGGATCCACGGTTTTCGACGAGCTTTATTCCGAGGGGTTTTCGAAACAAGGGCGGGAAACGCTGAAGAGTTGGTGGTCTGCCAACAGCAACCGGTTCGGGGGTGACAACGCGCTCGCGACAGCCCGAAGCCTTTTCGGCTCGGCATCGAAGTACGACTCCGTCAGCATGGCCAAGGAAATCCCGCAGCTTGACCTCCCGCAACTCGAGCCATTCTTCCGGAACGCTGCCAAGACACACGGGCGCAGGGTCACGACCTCTGAGGCGGGTCTGTCGATCGCGACGCCCGAGATCTGGCGCAACGATCTGGATTTGAAATCCCGATACGATGGCATGACTTTCGACCGCGACCTCGCTCCACAGGAACAGATGAACCGAATGATGGGGATCGGGCATTC
>CALAHL010000190.1 GCA_937891725.1 uncultured Rhodospirillaceae bacterium
GACCGGGTGGTTGGGGCCGGGCGGGTCTACTCCTCGCGCAACAGCGGGATGTTCATGGACGTCCGGGATGCTGGCGGCAAAATTCAGATCTTCTCGCACAAGGACACCACGCCGGAAGAGACCCGCGCCCTGCTGCCGCTGATCGACCTGGGTGACATCATCGGCGTCGAGGGCGTGGTCCGGCGGACCAAGCGGGGCGAACTGACGGTCAATGCGCAGAGCATCACCATGCTCTGCAAGACCCTGCGTCCGATGCCCGAGAAGTATCATGGCATCGCCGATATCGAGGAGCGGTACCGGCGTCGCTATCTCGACGTTATGACCAATGAGGAGAGCAAGGCGCGCCTGCAGATGCGCAGCCGCGTCCTGACGGAGATCCGGTTGTTCATGGCCCAGGACGGGTTCATGGAGATCGAGACCCCGATGCTCCACCCGGTATACGGCGGTGCGACGGCGGATCCGTTCGTCACACACCACAACTCGCTCGATATGACAATGTACCTCCGGATCGCGCCGGAGCTTTATCTCAAGCGCGCTCTGATCTCCGGTCTGTCGGATCGTGTTTTTGAGGTGAACCGCAACTTCCGGAACGAGGGGCTGTCGACCCGTCACAACCCCGAATTCACCATGCTGGAAGCCTATTGGTCCTACGCCGACTACACCGATGTCATGGATCTGGTGGAACGAATGTTCATTCGCCTGGCCGGCCTTGTGAACGAGGCGGAGACCGTGACCTATGGCGAGAAGGAGATCTCGTTCAAGGGCCCCTTCAAGCGGCTCAAGATGCATGAAGCGGTCAAGAACGCGACCGGGATCGACTTTCTCGCGATCTCAGAGGATGCCGCCGCACGGAAAGCCGCCGAAGGGCTGGGACTCGAGGTCGACCCGAGCCTGACCTGGGGCGAAACCCTGGCCTTTGTGTTCGAAGAGAAGGTCGAGGACACCTTGCTCCAACCGACCCATATCATCGACTTCCCGAAGGACATCTCGCCGTTCGCCAAGGAAACCGACTACGACCCGCGTCTCGTGGAGCGATTTGAGACCTATTGCAATGGATGGGAGCTCTGCAACGCCTTCTCCGAACTCAACAATCCAATCGAACAGCGGGCACGGCTGGAAGAGCAGGTTGTACAAGCGCGGGCCCGAGGCGAGAGCGACCGGATGCTCGACAATGACTTTCTGGAAGCGATGGATCACGGGATGCCGACAGCCGGTGGTCTCGGCATTGGGATCGACAGGCTGATTATGATCCTCACAAATGCCCAGTCCATCCGTGATGTGATCCTATTCCCAGCACTACGGCCCAGACCGGGTGAAACCAGGACCTAGGCTTCGGGACTTACGGCGAGGATCAATCCAATCAGGGTTGCGTCCACTGCGGTTTGAACTGTTTGGACTATGAGCCACCCGATCCCTGAGTGACCAAGGACAGGATCACTTCCAAAAAGATCTCACGGTCACCGGGTTTTGGCTGGCAGAAAGTCTACGTGAAGCT
>CALAHL010000191.1 GCA_937891725.1 uncultured Rhodospirillaceae bacterium
AGCACCGCTGGGGCGGATGGAGCGTACGATGACGACGCTTGCCTCGGGCGACACCGATGTTGATGTGCCTGATCGAGACCGCCGGGATGAGATCGGGGCGATGGCTCAGGCATTGGAAGTCTTCCGCGACGCGATGACTGCGGTTAGCAAGGCCCGCACCCGAGCGGAGGACGCGACCCGCGCGAAATCCGAGTTCCTGGCGATGATGAGTCATGAGATCCGGACGCCGATGAACGGGGTGATCGGCATGACCCGGCTGCTGCTGGATCAGCCGTTGAGCGCCGAGCAGCGGGAGATCGCCGGCACGGTTCTCGACTCTGGCGAAGGCCTGATGAGCATCCTCAACGACATCCTCGATTCCTCAAAGCTGGACGCGGGCAAGATGGAGTTGGAGGTAATCCCCTTCGATCCCCGGCGCCTGGTGGAGGGGGCGGTGGCCCTGATGTCCGGTCGCGCCTCGGAAAAGGGTCTGACGCTTGCGGCCGAGATTTCCGACGACGTGCCGGCGGCACTGCTGGGGGATCCCAGTCGGCTGCGCCAGGTCGTGCTCAATCTGATCGGGAATGCGGTCAAGTTCACCGACACAGGATCGGTGACGGTAACGATGCGACGGACAGGCGACGGCGAGCCGGCACCGATCTCGATCGCCGTGCACGACACTGGAATCGGCATGAGCCGGGAGGTGCTCGGTCGTCTGTTCGGCGATTTCGCGCAGGCGGACGCCTCGACCGCGCGGCGGTTTGGCGGGACCGGCCTGGGGCTGGCCATTTCAAAGCGCATCGCCGATCTGATGGGAGGCGAAATTCAGGTCGACAGCGAACCGGGCGGCGGCTCGGTCTTCGATCTGCGGGTGGTGTTCCCGGTTTCCGACCGTGCGCTGCTGACGTCGGATCTCGAGATTCTGCAACTCCCGCCGTTGTCGATTCTGGTGGCGGAGGACAATCCGGTAAATCAACGGGTCGCGCGCGGCCTGCTTGAGAAGCACGGTCATCGGGTGACACTGGTCGGGCGCGGCGACGAGGCGGTTGCTGCAGTGTCCGCCGGGGCGGTGTCTAGCGGAGCGGCGTTCGATGTGATCCTGATGGATTATCACATGCCCGGCATGGACGGTCTGACCGCCACCCGTGCGATCAGGTCCCTGCCGGGTCCCGAGGCGCAAACCCCCATTCTCGCGGTGACCGCCGGTGCGATGGAGCACGAAGTGCGGCGCTGCCTGGACGCGGGCATGAACGGTGTGGTGGCCAAACCGATCGACCCGGGGCGCCTGATCCGGGCAATGGCCCGGGTGCTCGATCTGCATCGTCCTGACACAGACGATGCGGGTTTGGAGGATATGGAAGCCAACGGCTTTGATCTGTCTGCCGTTCTGCGGGAGGGCGATGCGGAGATTGAGCCGCGGGCGCTTCAGGCGATGAGCGACGAGCTGGGCGCCGAGTTCGCCGACGAGATGGTCGCCGATTTCCAGGCTTCCGCCGCGGCCACGCTGGACGCTCTCCGGGATGCCGCCACCGGTGGCGATGCGGAAGCCACGGCGGAGATCGCGCACGCGCTCAAGAGCGGCGCCGGATCGGTCGGGTTGCGTCTGGTCTGGCGGTTGGCGGAGACGGTTGAACGCACGGCCAGTGAAGGCCATCTTGACCAAGCGATGGTCGCTTGCGCGGATCTCCCGGGCGCGGTCGAGCGCGGTTTGGCGGATTTGATGGCGTTACGGAACATGGAACAGGACACATGACCGACCCCCGGGATCAGGGCCTTATGCCGACATTGCGCGGCGTCCGCGTGCTGCTGGCTGAGGATGAGCCGATGGCGGCGAAACTGGCACGCGGCGTCCTGCGGACCATGGGGATCACCGAGGTGACCCATGTGACGGACGGGTCGCAAGCGCTCAAGGCACTGGACGCGGCGGAGGGCAAGTTCGAACTGATCATCTCCGACTGGAACATGCCGAAGGTGAACGGCATAGAGTTTCTGCGCCAGGTCCGGCTGATGCACCCGAACATGAAGTTCCTGATGCTGACTGGCCACGCCGACCGGGAGATCGTGCTGGCCGCCAAGCAGAACCGGGTGGACGCCTATGTCGTAAAGCCCTTCAGCCCTGGGCAGCTAAAGGCTAAGGTCGAGACCCTGCTGAAATTTTAAACCGGACGATCTCCGAACACCGTGGTGCGATGCATGTAGCGCTCACCGACGCCGTCATAGTCGGCGACGGCGTAGTGCATGGTGCAGCGGTTGTCCCAGATCAGCAGGTCCTTCTCGCGCCACTGGTGGCGGTAGATGAATTCCGGCCGGACGCAGTGGCGGTAGAGGAAATCGAGGATTGACGCACTTTCTTCCGGGTCCATGCCTTCAATCCCGGTGACGACGCCGGCGTTCAGATACAGACATTTGCGCCCGGTCTCAGGGTGGGTGCGGACCAGCGGATGGCTGATCGGCGGGGTAGTGGTCAGGTGCCGGTCGGTCACCGTCTCGTTCTTGAAGCTGCCGGATTTGGCCTTCTCGAAATCGTGGATGCACCGCAGCCCGTCAATCGTGCGCCGGAAGGTCTCGGACAGGGCCTCGTAGGCGACGGTCATGTTCGAGAACATGGTGTCGCCGCCATAAGGAGGAATCTCGATGCCGTAGAGCAGAGAGGCCTTGGCGGCCCGCTCCTTATGGGAGTTGTCGGAGTGCCAGTAGACGCCTGCGCGCTGGCGGCCCAGCTTGACCCCGTCCTTGACCTTGTTCGACACCCGGTAGATTTCGGGGTGATCCGGATGCAGGTACGGCTCGACCGTCGCACCTTCCAGCGGGTCCAACTCGCCGAACCGCCGTGAGAACGCCAGTTGGTCTTCCGGCTCGAGGGTCTGATCCCGGATCAC
The DNA here is from genome assembly GCA_937891725.1 of uncultured Rhodospirillaceae bacterium. Taxonomy (GTDB): domain Bacteria; phylum Pseudomonadota; class Alphaproteobacteria; order Thalassobaculales; family Thalassobaculaceae; genus JANSYC01. Next base: position 2,859 of record CALAHL010000191.1, read on the forward strand.
CATCACGCCACCGCTGTCGAGCCAGGCCTGCTGGATCTCACCGAACAGGTTTGTTCCATCGGCTTTAAACGTCGGATCCGCCAGATCGACCCCGGTGACCTGCACGCCCAGCGACGGGTTGAGGCGTCGGATCGAGAGCGTGGTGGCGGCGGACATGGTGTTCTCCCTTTTGAATTCATGATCGAGTGGCTAGCATTCCAGGCTGATCGCGTCAGATCAATCCGCCCCGTCCCTAAACTCACGCTCGGTAAGAAAATGACCATCCCCGTTCTGTACTATGTCCGCGCCAACAGCCGGCTCTACGACCTGATCCGCGCTCAGGCGCCCGCCGAGTATGAGATGATGTTCCTGGAGTCCGATGATCCGGCGGAACGGGCTGAAAAGCTGGAACGGGCCGAAGTGATCCTGGTCGGCGGTGGCAGATTGGACGAGGCCTCGATCGCGGCCGCGCCCAATCTGCGGCTCGTGCTGCACCAGGGTGTCGGCTACCACGACACGGTCGCGATCAAAGACCTTCGGGACCGGCAGATTCCGCTCGCCATCACGCCGGGCGGCACCTCTGAAGGGGTGTCGGAGCATGCCCTGATGATGATGCTGGCAACCGGCCGCCGGCTGCCGGCCCTCGACCGTTCGGTCCGGGAGGGGCATTGGTGGTCCAGCACCTACCGGGCCGAGTCGCGGGGTCTGAAAGGGGCCACGGTTGGGATCATCGGCCTCGGCCGGATCGGCAAGCAGGTGGCACGGCGCTTGGCGCCGTTCGAGGTCGCTGAGGTGCTGTATCATGACCTCGAGCAGATCGACCCGGCGGTCGAGCGGGAGTTGGGTGTGCGCCGGGTGAGCCGGGACGAGCTCCTGTCGGCCTGCGATTTTGTCACTCTGCACGTGCCGTTGACCGACGCGACCCACCACATGATCGACGCGACAGCGCTTGCACGGATGAAGGACGGTGCCATCTTGATCAACTGTGCACGGGGACCGGTGGTCTCGGAGCCGGATCTGCTGGACGCGCTGCGTTCGGGCAAGTTGGGCGGTGCGGGTCTCGACGTGTTCGAGGTCGAGCCGATCGGCGGGCCGTCTCCGTTCGGGGCGTTTCACAATGTCGTCCTCACACCGCACAATGCGCCGGGCACCCGGGATGTGATGATCGGGAAATTCCGCGACATGTTCGACAATGCGGACCGGTTCTATCGGGGTGAGAAACTGGTTGAGAAAGTGGATCTATAATGCTGACATTTAAGGAATATAGATCACATGATGCTCTGGGTCTCGCCAAGCTGATCGCCGATAAGGAGGTCACGCCGGAGGAGGTTCTCGACGCCGCCCTCCTACGGTGCGACGAGATGAATCCAAAGCTGAACGCGGTCGTGCACCGGAATGACGGTGCCGAAAAGGGGCGGGTCGCCGCCGATCTTCCGGAAGGGCCGTTCGCAGGCGTGCCGTTTCTTCTTAAGGATCTGTACGCATTTGAACGGGGGCAGCCGCTGGGCAATGGCTCGCGGCTTTGGGACGGCGCCGAAGCCCCGATGGATTTCACCTATACCGTCCGATGTCGAGAGGCCGGTCTGGTGACGTTTGGGCGGACCAATACGCCGGAACTGGGGCTGGTCTGGACCACCGAGCCGGAGGCGAACGGGCCGACCTGCAATCCCTGGGATCTAAGCAGGTCGCCGGGCGGTTCGTCCGGCGGGGCGGCGGCTGCGGTGTCTGCCGGGATTCTTCCGATGGCGCATGCGACCGATGGCGGCGGTTCGATCCGGATGCCGGCCTCGCGTTGCGGACTGTTCGGGCTGAAGGCCAGCCGTGGGCGCAATCCGATGGGGCCGGTTGTGGGCGAAGGCTGGGCCGGGTTGGCCGGCTCCGGCGTGGTCAGCCGCTCGGTCCGCGACAGCGCCGCCATGCTGGATGCCACCGGGTATCCCGAGTCCGGCGAACCCTACGCGGCCCCCGCGAAGACGCGGTCGTATCTGGAACAGGTTGGCCGCACGCCTGGTCCTTTGCGGATCGCCTATCACACCACCGATTATGCGGGTGCGCCACTCTCGCCCGAAGCGATCGAGGCGGTGGAGGCAACGGCGAGCCTGCTGCGTGAGTTGGGCCATGAAGTCGAGGAAGCCTGTCCCGAGATCGACGCGGAGCGTATGGGCCGAGCCATGGGCGTAATCATAGCGGGCAATCTGCACCAGGCGGTGATGGCGCGGTATCGGGAGTTGGACCGGGACCCGAATGGGGTCGGTGCCGAATATACGACCTGGAACATGGTCCAGGCGGCCGAGCGGCTCAGCGCAGCGGATTACGCTGGGGCTGTCACAGCCTTCCATATGGCGGGGCGCGCGCTTGGGCGGTTCTTCGAAGAGCACGATCTGGTCATGTCCGCGACCATGCGGAATCCACCGACCCCGCTCGGCGAGGTCAGAACCGACAAGTGGAATATGGAGGATCTGTTCGAGGCGGCGCACCGGGAGATGCCGATCACGCCCTTGTTCAACCAGACCGGCTGCCCGGCGATGTCGGTGCCTCTGCATTGGACCAAGGACGATCTGCCGGTCGGTGTGCATTTTGGTGCGCCATACGGACGCGAGGACCGGCTGTTCCGGCTGGCCGGACAGTTGGAGGAGGCCAAGCCCTGGTTCGATCGGGTGCCAGAATTGTGACCGAGGATCAGGCCGAGCTGGTTGACGCGGTCGGCCGGGTGGTCGACGGCTTCGACGAGGAGTACTGGCGCGGCAAGGACAGGGATCATGCGTTTCCGCATGAATTCGCCGGTTCCATGGCCGAGGGAGGATGGCTTGGGATCGCCATGCCCGAGGCGTTTGGCGGGGCGGGGCTCGGCGTCACCGAAGCAGCCCTGATGATGGAGCGGGTCGCGCACTCCCCGGGGGCGATGGCGGCGGCCTCGTCGATCCATATCAACATCTTCGGCCTCCATCCTGTGGTGGTCTACGGCACCGAAGTGCAACGCCAAAGGTTCCTGCCGCCGCTGATAAGGGGCGATGAACGGGCGTGTTTTGGGGTGACGGAGCCGGATTCCGGTCTCGATACAAGCCGGTTGAAGACCCGGGCCGTGCGGGACGGCGACCACTATGTGATCTCGGGCCGGAAGATCTGGACCTCGACGGCGCAGCAGGCCGACCGGGTCCTGATCATCGCCCGCACCACGCCGATCGAGGCGTGCGCCAAGCCGACCGACGGGCTGACCCTGTTCTACGCGCCGCTCGACCGGTCGGCGATCGAGATCCGAGAAATCGCCAAGATGGGCCGACACGCTGTCGACTCAAACCTGCTGTTCATCGACGGCCTCCGGGTTCCGGTCGAGGATCGGATCGGTGCTGAAGGAGAGGGGTTCAAGTGCTTGCTGCACGGGCTCAACCCGGAACGCATCCTGATCGCCGCCGAGGCGATCGGCGTCGGTCGTGAGGCGCTCGACCGCGCGACCGCCTATGCCAGAGAGCGCGAGGTTTTTGGTCGCCCGATCGGCAAGAATCAGGCGATTCAGCATCCTCTGGCGGAGTGCTGGATGGAGCTGGAAGCGGCCTGGGGGATGGTAATGCGGGCAGCGCGGCTGTATGATTCGGGCGTTCCCTGCGGTGCCGAAGCCAACGCGGCGAAATATCTGGCCGCCGAGGCCGCGTTCAAGAGCTGCGAACGGGCGGTGATGACCCTGGGCGGTATGGGATATGCCGCCGAGTACGGTGTCGAGCGGTTGCTGCGGGAAGTGCTGATCACCCGGATTGCCCCGGTTTCGCCGGAACTCATCAAATGCTACATCGCCGAACGGGTTCTGGGGCTGCCGAGAAGCTATTGAGCGGAGAGCGCAGATGCCCACCACGACCGTGCTGATCGTCGGAGCAGGACCGGTCGGGCTGGTGGCCGCCATCGAGTTGACCCGCCGGGATATTCCGATCCGCGTCGTCGACCGGTCGGAGCAGCGAACCAAGCTCTCCAAGGCGGTCGGGATCAACAGCCAGTCATTGGAACTGCTGGAGCCCTCGGGCCTGACCGAAAGGCTGCTGGCGTCCGGAATTCGGATCCAGCGGGCCAATATCTGGTTCGATGGCGCGCGGATGCTGACCTTGGATCTGGCACTGGCACGGCACCGCTTCAACTTTATCCTCGCCCTGGCTCAAAGCGAGACCGAGCGGATTCTGGAAGAGGCGCTGAGCGAGCGCGGCGTGACAGTCGACAGACAAGCCAGTTTGACCGGATTCGAGGACCATGGCGATCGGGTCACGGCGGGATTGCGGGCGGCCGACGGCACGGAGAGTGAGGCCAACGCGCGACGTCTTCTCGGTGCGGACGGATCGCACAGCCGGGTTCGCCAGGTGCTCGACATCCCGTTCAAGGGAGCCCGATACGACGAGACCTGGAGCCTGGCCGACATCACCCTCGACTGGCCGCACGGCTATGGCGAGATCAACCTGTTCCTGTCCGCCGGCGGCCCAATGCTGTTCACGGTGCCGATTGGCCCGGACCGCATTCGTGCGATCAGCCAAACCGACGACGTGCTTGGGATGCTGCCGTCCGGAACGCGGGTCGAGACGGTTCATTGGCAGTCAACCTTCCACGTGGCCTTGCGTCAGGCCGAACGCTATCAGCGGGGCAATGCCTATCTCGCCGGCGATGCCGCCCATGTGCATTCACCGGCCGGAGGGCGCGGCATGAATCTGGGGATCTGGGATGCCTGCTCCTTCGCCGAACGCTGCGCGGCCGGCACGCTCGACGGCTACAGTGCTGAGCGGCACCCAATCGGGGCACGCATCTTGGCGATCACCGACCGCATGTTCCGGATCGCCTCGCTGCCTCCCGGTCCGGGGCAACTGCTCCGGAACGCGCTAATGCGCACCGCCGCGCGCCTTCCGGTCATCCAACGTCAAATCGCCCCACAGCTTTTGGGGATTGAGCGTTAGCGCGCGCTTTCGCTCTGGGACGTCTTTGATCTTACGTATCCGATGGGAAGGACAGGGCGATGAGATCGGCTTTCAATGCGGTTCCGTCCTTGTCGCCAAGCAGCTGGTCAACCTCGTCATGGGTCGCGCGCCAGATTTTCACGGCGTGAACCAACAGTTCTCGCCCGGCATCGGTGAGATGGAGACGGCGGCTTCGTCTGTCCGATGGGTCTGGCTCGACCGTGAGCAGACCACGTTTTTCGAGTGGCTTCAGATTAGCCGTCAGCGTCGTCCGATCCATCGCCAGCAGGTAGGCGACGTCGCCAATCCGCGGTGCCGCAGGGCGGTTGAGAGACACCAGAAGAGAGTATTGACCGTTGGTCAGGTGCAGTGGCCGCAAGGCTTCGTCAAAGCGGCGTCCGATCGCTCGTGCAGCACGCTGCAGATGCAGGCACAGGCATCGGTCACGGACCTCATGTGTCACGCTTAACGGCAGATCTTCTCTCATGACGAATACATTATGTTGATATCAACGTTTTGTCGATCCTATGCTGTGTCCGAACACGATACCCGAGGTAGCGGGGTCGCAGCGATCCTCAAGCAACCGCCGTTCTACCGAGACGTAAAGGAACCTGGACGATGACTGTAACCCGGACGGAGGATAATGGGCTCACGCTGATCCTCGATCGTCTGATC
>CALAHL010000192.1 GCA_937891725.1 uncultured Rhodospirillaceae bacterium
CCCGTTGGAACTCACCCCCGGACAGCGCCTGGACCGCGCGGTCCGTCAGATGGGCGCACCCGACCGCATCCAGCGCCGCCAAGACCTCGTGCGACGGATGCCGGCGGGTCAGGGTCATCAGGCGTTCAACGGTCAGGGGTAAGGTCCAGTCCACCGAGAACCGCTGCGGCATGTAGCCGATGGACAGATGGTCCGTCACCACCCGGCGCCCCTCCTGCGGCGGGATCAGCCCGAGCAAAGCCTTCGCCGTCGTGCTCTTCCCGCCACCGTTCGGTCCGATCAGGGTCACGATCTCACCGGCGTGGACGGCGAGGTTCACCCCCCGGACCAGCCAACGTTCATTCCGCCGGATGCCCAGGTTTTCTGCGGAAACCAATATTTCAGCCATGCGAACACGTCTCCAGCCCTTGACCTGAAATGTTATAGTATAACATAACAATGATATCCGACATTACCCCGCTCACCAACACGAGTCATCCCCGATGCAACGGTCTCTCATCTCCGGCTTTGCCGTTTTTCTCGGCCTGACAGTCTCTACGGCGCAGGCCGCACCCAATGTGGTCGCCAGCATTAAGCCGGTTCATTCCCTTGTCGCGTCCGTCATGGCGGGGATCGGAACGCCGCATCTGGTCCTTGACGGTGGCGCTTCCCCTCACGGGTTCTCGCTGAAGCCGTCAGATGCGGCAGCTTTATCGCAGGCAGAGGTGGTGTTTTGGATAGGCTCGGAGATGGAGCGGTTCCTGATCAAGCCGCTCGGTACATTGGCGGACAAGGCCAAATCCATCCCACTCATGGACGCAGAGAACATCGCCCTGCTCCCCTATCGATCCGGTGGGATTTGGGATGCGCACGATCACGGAGCCGAAGCTGGAGAAATGAAGGGACACAACCACGATCACGCCCATGATGCGACGGAACCGGATCCACATATCTGGCTCGATCCGGCAAATGCGCAGGCCATGATTGCCAAGATCGCGGCGACTCTCGCCGAACTCGATCCCGACAACGCACCGGTCTATCTGGCCAACGCCGAGAAGTCCAAGAGTGCCTTGAGGGAACTGGAAGCTGATCTGGACCGGATGCTCGCGCCGGTTCGCGACATCCCGTTCGTCGTGTTCCACGATGCCTTCCAGTATCTCGAACATCGCTATTGGCTGACCGGCGGTGGTGCCATCACCATCAATCCCGAGATCGCGCCAGGCGCCGCCCGCCTGGCAGAGATCCATGCCCATATTCAGGACTCCGGAGCTGCGTGCGTGTTCAGCGAGCCTCAGTTCGAGCCCCGCGTCATCAAGATCGTCATCGAAGGCTCAACCGCGCGCACCGGTGTGATAGACCCGCTGGGCGCCGATCTCACGAGCGGTCCGGCACTCTATGGCCAGTTGATGCTTCGGAACGCCGCGACGATCCGCGCCTGCCTCGCGCCCAACTGATCCGGCGTGCTTCATCTAAGCCGGTCCAATCCTAACCTGGGCCGGTCTTGCCATTCCGGGTGCGGCCATGCACCGTCCCTCCCAAGAAAGACGAAGCCCAACGGGAGGAAAACAGGCATGGCTCGATGGCTCAAGACCGGGCGCACCGACGAGGAGCGCCGCGAAGACGACGACAAGGTTCGCGCAACCGTGGAAGGCGTACTCGCCCAGATCGAAGCCCGCGGCGACGCGGCGGTGCGAGAGCTGTCGGAGAACTTCGACAAATGGTCCCCCGAGCAATTCAGGATGTCGGACGAGGACATCGCGCGCTGCCTGTCGGAAGTCTCGGAGCGGGATCTGGAAGATATAAAATTCGCCCAGGCGCAGGTTCGAAACTTCGCGCAAAAGCAGAAGGACGCGCTCCAGGACATTGAAGTAGAAACACTTCCCGGTGTCATTCTCGGCCACAAGAATGTTCCGGTCAACGCGGTCGGCTCTTACGTTCCAGGTGGAAAATACCCGATGGTCGCAAGCGCCCATATGAGTGTGGTGACGGCCAAGGTCGCCGGGGTGAAGCGTATCGCAACCTGCGCGCCGCCGTATCAGGGACGACCGAACGCCGCCATCGTCGCAGCCCAGCATCTGGGCGGGGCCGACGAGATCTATGCGCTCGGCGGTATTCAGGCGATCGGCGCCATGGCGATCGGAACCGAGACGATCGCCCCGATCGACATGCTGGTCGGACCCGGAAATGCGTTCGTGGCCGAGGCCAAGCGACAACTGTTCGGACGGGTGGGAATCGATCTGTTCGCAGGTCCGACCGAGACCCTGATTCTGGCCGACGAAACGGTGGATGGGGAGATTTGCGCCGCCGACCTGCTGGGACAAGCCGAGCATGG
>CALAHL010000193.1 GCA_937891725.1 uncultured Rhodospirillaceae bacterium
TTCCCGACAGGGCGGTTTCCGCCCCATCGGCCAGATCCTGGCCCATGACCTCCTTCCCGCGCTGCAGGGCGCGCGGAGGTTGCCGCTGCGCATCTCCTGCCTCGGCAGCATCAGCCCTAACGATGCCGAAGCGCCCCGGGAGCACTGTCTTGCCCTCGGCGAAGTCACCTGTCCCGAAGAGGCCATGCGTCTTTCTGCCCTGCTCGTATCCAAGGGCGACTATCCGGGCGCAGTCGCTCTTTCCAACTTTCAACCGCGTCTGGCGTTCATCGAGGATCGCACGCATGGTCTCGTCCTCGCCGGAGCGATCCGCGCCGGGGTCATCCTCTTGCAACCGCCCGTCGCCTCGGACGCCGAGGCGCGCCGGATCGTGACCGAGGCGAGCCGGCTGCGCGGCCAGGCCTTCGCCGCAGACGGGCGCGGTGATGGAAAAACCGCAAGGACCCTGCGGGACGAGGCCAGCCTTCTCGAGGCGCGGCTGGTCGATCCCGTCTGGCGGGAAAAAGCGGCGGTGCTGCTCAGCCTGCCGCAGGCCGCCTGATGTCCTCGTCCTTTTCCCGAAACCGGCCCGGTCGCGCACCGGGCCTTGGCCTGTCCGGAGGCTGTCATGGCTGATTACTACACGCAGTTTTCCTGCCTGCTTGACGTGGGCACGCCCGAGAACGCCGCGCGCGCGCTCGAGCTCTACACCGCCTTGTCGCGGGAGAACGCGACCGAGGACCCGCCCTCGGACGGGTTCGTGGTGTCCATCCATCCGGAGCACGGCGGCACGGTGCTCTGGATGCGCGACGAGGGAACCGGCGATCCCGCCCATGTCCTCCAGTTCGTCAGAACCTGCGCCGCCGCCTTTGGCCTGACGGGCCGGTGGGGCCTGCAATATGCCTCGACCTGCTCGAAGCCTCGGGTCGAAGGGTTCGGCGGCGGGGCGCATGTGATCGACCTTGCGACCGGCGAGACGGTCGACTGGATCTCCACCGATGCATGGCTGTCGGACCTGGTGACGGAGGGTGCTAGCCATGCCTGAAGTGATCGAAACCACGGTCTATCGCCTGGATGAACTGTCCGAGGCGGCGAAGGAAAAGGCCCGCGCCTGGTATCGCGAGGGCGGTGTCGCGTAGCCCTTAATTCGGGTCATCCTCAATTTGTGTGTCACGGTCTGACCGAGCTTCTCAGATTGAAGGGATCAGGTCGTGGCATCGAAGAAGCATTGGGCTCCAACTGCCAGCGTTGAGGTTGCTGAGGTCCGCCAGACCAAGACGGGTGCGTGGGTCGTATATGGCAGGCTGGCTCCGAATGGCGTCTGCCCTGAGTGCGGGACGCCCTCAAGACAACGACATGGTTGGAGGCGCCGGCGGATTGAGGACTTTCCCGCTCAGGGCCAAGCGGTTTGGATCGAGCTCAGGGTTTGTCGATGGCGATGTTTGAACACGGATTGCCGCCGCCGCACGTTCTCCGATCGCGAGGCGGCGGTGGCGACCCCTTATGCGCGCCGGACGTCTCGAGAGGCGCAACTCTTGGGCCATATGGCGCACGCCGCTGGCGGCAGCCCAGCTGAACGGCTTTTGCGACGACTGGGTATCCGGGTCAGTGACGATACTATTCTCCGACAGCTGCTACGCGCAGCTCAAGTTGTTCCACCACGCGCGCGGATCATCGGGATCGATGATTGGAGTTGGCGAAAGTCGCAGACCCACGGGACGATCATCATCGACCTCGAGCGTCGCGCCGTCATCGATGTTCTCGAAGATCGTGATGTTGTCACGTGCACCGACTGGCTAAGGCGTCATCCTGAGGTGGAAGTCATAAGCCGAGATCGCTGCGGTCTCTACGCCCAACCCGCTAGACAAGGCGCGCCGCAGGCGGAACAGGTCGCCGACCGGTTTCATATCGTGCAGAACCTTCGCATGGCAATCGAGGAGCAAATGAACCTACACGGTCGCGCAACTGGCAGGGCGTTGCTCTCCGACGCGGACAACATCAGCACGGCCAGCAACCTTCTGAAGTCTCGTCTTGCGCATCGCAAGTCGCGGGAGGAGATATACAAGACAATTCGGGCACTTCGGCAGCAAGGGCTGACGTGCAGCGAGATCGGGCGGCGAACGGGGTTTCCCCGACGTAGCGTCGCGAAATGGCTGCAGTTCGAGACGCCACCGGACCGAAAGCGCGCGGTCCTCAAACGCTCGTCCGCATGGTATCTTGAAGAGTCCCTGAAGCAAAGCTGGGCAAACGGCATTCGCAGCGGAAATGCGCTGTTCTCCCTGATCCAAGAACGCGGATACGAGGGCAGCCTGTCAAATTTGCAGCGGCTCTTGGCCGGATGGCGCAGAGCCGAAAAACAGGAACAAGGGGGTCCCATCGTGGAGCCCCAAATCCTTGAACCGGTGCGGGACCCGGAAACGGGGCACGCGATATCCCCGGTCATCGCGGCCGCGCTCTGCATAAAACCAAGAGGAAAACTCACTGCGGAACAGGCGAGAAAAGTCGAAGCTCTCAAGGCTGGCTCGCCTGCCTTCACAACGATGCGGCGCCTCGCTATGAGATTCAAAGGCATCTTGCGTGGTCGCAAAGCAGACCCACTTCCTGCCTGGATCGACGACGCGATCGAAACTGACCTTGCGCCCATCGTGCGGTTCGCCCGCACTCTAAACAGGGACATTGATGCGGTCAGGAACGCGATCGAAATGCAGTGGAGCAATGGCCAAGCTGAAGGTCAGATCAACCGACTGAAGACCTTGAAGCGCGCGATGTACGGTCGAGCAGGCCCAAACCTGCTCAGGGCTCGAATGCTTCCTCTCCACCACACAAATTG
>CALAHL010000194.1 GCA_937891725.1 uncultured Rhodospirillaceae bacterium
GGCACGGGGGCCTATCGCGAGATCTCGAGCTGCTCGACCTGTGGCGATTTCCAGGCGCGGCGCATGAAGGCCCGATTCCGGCCCGAGGGCGAGAAGCAGACCCATTTCGTGCACACGCTGAACGGCTCCGGTCTGGCGATCGGGCGGACCATGATCGCGATCCTGGAGACCTATCAGCAGGCGGACGGGACGATTATGATCCCGGACGCGCTCAAGCCGTATATGGGTGGCCTCGACGTTCTGGCGCCGTCCTGAACGGAGATCAAACTTGAAGGAGCGCTGCAATGCCGGATTGGCCCGCCACCTCCTGGCCGATGGATCTCTCCAAAGCTCGGATCCTGTGTTCGAACGATGACGGGATCCATGCGCCGGGCTTCGAAGTCCTGGAGCGGATCGCCCGCAGCCTGTCCGACGATGTCTGGGTGGTTGCGCCGGAAACCGAGCAGAGCGGAACCGGGCATTCCCTGACCCTGCGGCGGCCGCTGCGGATCCGGAAGGTCTCGGAGAAGCGGTATTCGGTGGACGGCACGCCGACCGACTGTGTTTTGTTGGCGATCAACCAGATTATGAAGGACAAGCGTCCGACCCTGGTGCTGTCCGGGGTCAACCGGGGGGGTAATCTGGGCGAGGACGTCACCTATTCCGGCACCGTGGCTGCGGCGATGGAGTCGACGGTGCTCGGCGTTCCGGCGATCGCGCTCAGCCAGGTTTATGGCGGCGACGCGGTGCCATGGGATGCGGCCGAGCAGCATGGCCCGGACCTTGTCCGCAAGTTGTGCGCTCACGGTTGGCCCGCCAACACATTGATCAACATTAACTTTCCGGACCGGGCCGCGGGCGACGTGGTCGGGGTCCGGGCGTCCAGCCAGGGTCGCCGCAAATTGGGGGATGAAATCGTCGAAAGCCACGATCCGCGGGGCGTTCCCTATTACTGGATCGGCGGAATGCGGACGGAAGACAGTACGCTCGCCGGCACTGACCTCAATGCCGTCACCCATGGGGCCATTGCGGTCACGCCCATAGGCATGAACATGACCCATCGTCCCACCCTGACCGAGCTTGCGAGCCTGCTGCAGAGCGGCAAGCCTGCGGGGGAGCACGCGGATTGAGCCTCGATGCCGCCCGAAAAATCAGACTTATCATGGGGTTGCGACGCCAGGGCATCAACGATGCTGCGGTGCTGGGTGCCATGGAACGGGTCCCGCGCGAGCTGTTCGTCGACAGGCGTTTTTGGATCAGGCCTGGGAGGATCGGGCCCTGCCGATCGCCCAGGGCCAGACCATCAGCCAGCCCTATATCGTGGCGCTGATGACCCAGGCGTTGAAGCTGACCGATCGGACCAAGGTTCTGGAAATCGGCACCGGATCCGGCTATCAGGCCGCGATCCTCGCGTGGGTTGCGCGCCGGGTCTACACGGTCGAGCGCCATCCGGAATTATTGGAAGTGGCGGAGGCCCGATTCGCCGAAATGAAGCTGCACAATCTCCATACCCGCGCCGGTGACGGTTGGAAAGGCTGGCCGGAACAGGCCCCGTTCGAAGCGATTATCGTGACGGCGGCGGCGGACAGAATTCCGGACACGCTCCTCGACCAACTGGCCGTAGGCGGCCGGATGGTGGCGCCAATCGGGCGCTCCGGCGATACCCAGAAGCTTGTCCGCTTCACCCGAACCGAGGACGGTATTGAAGAGGAGCCGCTGATCGACGTTCGTTTCGTCCCCTTGGTCCACGGCGCCCGGGATGCGCGGTCGGGTTCGCGTTGAGACCCGGGTGCTCCGGCCGTAGACTGGCAGCCATGCGCCACGCCACCTCGATACCCGGAAAGACCTTCGCTGCCACCCGCCCGTGGCTGGCCTGTCTCGTTATGGTCCTGCTGCTCGGTCTTTCGGCCTGTGCCCAGAGCGTTGGGCCTTCTGGTGCGGCGGGGCAGGGTGCTGGACCGGATAGTGGCGTGGTCACGGTGCGACCGGGGGATACCGTCTACTCGGTTGCCCGGCGATACGGGGTTTCGCAGCGGGAACTGATTGAGATGAACGCGTTGCGTCCGCCCTATCTGCTTCGGGTCGGTCAAAGCCTGCGGATCTCCACGCAACGCATTCATACGGTTCGACCCGGTGACACGGTGTCCGAGATCGCCGAGCTTTATGGGGTGAGCCAGCGGGATCTGGTTGATCGCAATGGGCTCCGCCCACCTTATCTCATTCGGGTCGGAGATCGGCTGAGCGTTCCGGGTGGGCGCGGACCAGGCGTCAGCACCGACGGGTCCGACGGATTGGTGATCGCGTCCCGCACCCCGCGCCCCGTGGTGGCGCCTGCGCCGAGCCAGCCGCCGCCCCGGACCAGCAATCAGGGGGACGGTCAACCGTGGTCGTCCGGAGGCCGTCTGTACTTTCCGGTTCCGGCGGGAACTCGTGTGCCGGAGCAGGATCAAAATCTGGCGGTCGTTGCTGACGGCCCACCGGTCCCGACCACCCGTCCTGGCGCAGATGTCGCGTCCGAGCCGGCTGCGCCTCCGATTGAAGTGGTTCCAACCTCCGCGCCTGCGCGATCAGCCTCACGTCCGGTGGGCGATCTGACGCCCCCGGCCCTCGCGGGCCGGTTCGCCTGGCCGCTAAAGGGGCGGATCATCGGTGGTTTCGGTCCGCGGGAGAGTGGGTTGCACAATGACGGCCTGAACATCGCGGCACCGATTGGCACCCCGATCCAGGCCGCTGAAAACGGCGTTGTGGTCTATGCCGGCAACGAGTTGCGTGGGTTCGGGAATCTGCTGCTGATCAAGCATGCGGACGGTTGGGTCACCGCCTATGCCCATGCCGACACCTTGAAGGTCGGGCGCGGCGATCAGGTCCGCCGGGGCGACATCATCGCGACGGTCGGCGACAGCGGCAATGTGGGCCAGCCGCAACTGCATTTCGAGATCCGCAAAGGCCAACAGGCGATTGATCCACGAAAACATCTGCCGAGCACTCAAACATCATCGGATCTGCGGCAGGCTGAACCGACCGGATAGCTTTTATCCGAACAGCCAGCTCCAGAGGATCGGCAGCAGGATCGCGGTCGAGAGCGCGTTCAAGCCCATGGCGAGACCGGAAAAGGCACCCGCGACCTCGTTCACCTGCATGGCGCGTGCGGTGCCGATCCCGTGCGCGGCGACGCCGATCGCCAGTCCGCGCGCCCGCCAATCCCGGATCCGCATCAGATTGAGCAGCGGCGGGCCCAGCATGGCGCCGATCACGCCGGTCAGGATCACCATCACCGCCGTCAGCGACGGCAACCCTCCCAACGCTTCCGAAATGCCCATCGCGATCGGGGTGGTGACCGATTTCGGCGCCACCGTGGCCAGCAGGACCGGGCCCGCGCCAAGCGCCCAGGCGATTCCGATCGCCGACAGCGAGGCCGAGAGCGATCCCACGATGATCGAAGCCAGCAGTGCCGGCAGGGACCGACGGACCCGGTCGATCTGATTGTAGAGCGGGATCGCGAGCGCCACGGTCGCCGGGCCCAACAGGAAATGGACGAACTGCGCGCCTTCGAAATACTGCTCATAGCTGGTTCCGGTCAGGCCCAGGATCGCGACCATCACGACCACCGCGATCAGCACCGGATTGAGCAGCGGGTTCAGTCCCGACATGCGATACAGCTTGCTGCCTCCCAAATACGCGATCAGCGTCAATGTGAGATGCAGCAGCGGGTTGGTGGCGAGATAGACCCAGATCTGGCCCAGTTGTGCGGTTTCCATCAGTTGCCCTCGCCTCCGGAATCCCGGTCGCCGGACAGGCGCCCCAGCAGGACCATCGTCCCTGCCGTCACGCCGACCGCGATCAATGTGGACAGGATCAGCGAGGCGCCGATCGCAAGCCAGGCATCCTGAATGCGGGTGACATGCAGCATCACACCGACGCCGGCCGGCACGAACAGCAGGGAAAGGTTGGACAGCAGACCGGAGGCGGTGTCCTGCAGAGTTTTCGGCACCCCGCGCCGGACCAGCAGGCCGGTGAACAGCAGGACCATGCCCAGAACCGGGCCGGGCAAGGGGATATCGAGAAACCGCACGATCACTTCGCCGGTGAGCTGGCAGACAAGCAGGAGGGTGAGGCTCTCAAGCATCCCGTATCCATACCGGCATCGGAGCCCTATGCCACGGCTTTTCCGTGCCGACCGGCCAGATCCTGAATATACTGCCAGGCCACCCGACCGGAGCGGGAACCGCGCGTGATCGCCCATTCGCGGGCTTCGGCCTCGATCTGCGCGCGACTGATCTGGATGTCGAACGCTTTGCAGTAGCCCTCGATCATCGCGAAGAACGTGTCCTGATCGCAGCTGTGGAAGCCGAGCCAGAGACCGAACCGGTCGCTCAGCGAGACCTTTTCCTCAACCGCCTCGGACGGGTTGATCGCGGTCGACCGCTCGTTCTCGATCATGTCGCGGGCCATCAGATGGCGTCTGTTGGAGGTGGCGTAGAACACCACGTTTTCCGGCCGCCCCTCGATTCCGCCGTCCAACACGGCTTTCAGCGACTTGTAGGTGTTGTCGGAATGGTCGAAGGACAGATCGTCGCAGAACACCACCGCCCGTCGGTCGCCGTCGCGGATCACGTTCAGCAGACGCGGCAGACCTTCCAGATCCTCCCGGTGGATCTCGATCAGGGCCAGGGCGCCCGGGACTTCTTCGTTGATCTGGGCGTGCACCGCCTT
>CALAHL010000195.1 GCA_937891725.1 uncultured Rhodospirillaceae bacterium
CGGTGCGATCGGCTGAGGTGCCAGATCCCATGGAAAGTGAATCCAGGTGTCCTGGCTGACCTCGGTCACGAACGTGTCCACCATGGGTCGACCGGAGGGTTTGGCATATACCGTGGCGAAATGCGCCTTCGGCAGCAGCTTTCGCACCGCCTTGGCCGTCACGCCGGTATCCACCAGATCGTCCACGATCAGCCAGCCGGCGCCGTCATTCGGCACATTCGGAGACTTCACGATCTGCAGCTCGCCCTGGATCGCCTCGCTGGTCTCGGTCGCCTCAGCGGCGCCATAGGAGATCACGCAAACCGTATCGATCATCCGGATGCCAAGCTCCCGCGCCACGATTGCCGCCGGAACCAGGCCCCCACGCGTGATCGCCACCACACCGTCGAACGGCGGCAGATCGTAAAGCCGATGGGCCAGGACCTTGGCGGTCCGGTGCAGTTCCTCCCACGAGACGGGGAAATCGAGTTTGGAATCGGTCACAGCGTCACCCCTGGTTATCGCAAGGGTCGCATGGTGCGCCCCGCATTCCGCCACGTCCCGGCCGCCGGACGAAAAGCCTGATCGATCCCTCTTAATCGGCAGAGGGAGATCGCGCAACGGTCCAGAATCTGAGAGGGAGTCCGTTCAAACCGGTCAGGTTGTCGTACCTTCCAGCAGAAACAAGGTGACGCCGGAGATCTTCCAGGAGCCGTCCGGCTGCTGCTGCATGAAATAGACGGCCCGATAGGCCTTCCCGTCCGGTCCAACGACGTAGACCACCTGGGCGGGGCGCCCGTTCAGGACAGTTGCATCCTGAAAATCAAAGACCATGGGCTGTGCCACCGCCCGATACCCGTTCAGCACCATCGAACGGAATCCAGGCGGATCGCCGAAGACCTCTTGAATCGACGGCGCTGCGTAGGAGAACGCCGACACCCAATCGTCACGCTGGAACGCGTCGAGCTGCGCCCCGATAACCGATTGAAAAGCCGCCGCTACGGTTTGGTCGATCGTCGTTGAACCAGGCGTCGGCGCCGGTGTGTCGGACTGGGCTGCCGCCGGCGGGGCCACAAGGGCGACCAGCAGACACAGCACGAGGGGGAATATGCGAACCGTCATCAAACACCTCCACCGTTTCATACGGTGGAGGTGAAAGAAGGGATCAACAGAGCCGTCTATCGGACGTAGATCCGAACCTCGTTGGTCCGGGCGTCAGGCGCGGTGGTCGAGGAGAGGGAAACCCGGTCGGACGGGAGACCCATATCGTTCAGCGAGCGGACCACCTGCTGGGCATTGCGGCGGGCGGCATTGCCGTCCAAGGCGGCGCGGCCGGCTCCACCCGATTGCGGGCTGACCGCAACCACGTCGAACATCGCGTCCGGGCGACGCTCCAAAGCCTGCTTAATCGCATTGAACAGGGCCTGCTCGTACTCGACATTCGGACGGTCGAACCGGATCGTCACAAGAGCGCGACGTCCGACCACACCCTGCGGAGAGGGACGTGGCGCGTTGAAGCCGCCGGTCACGCCCAGCGGCGCACTCGGGATCGCCCGGCTGGCGAGCGAGGAGCCGAACAGCTCACCGTTTTTGATCGCGATGGCGAGCGTGCCGAGATCCGACCGCTCCGCCGATACATAGGCGCTTTGGCGCCGGATATCGTCACTCAGTTCGGTCAGCAGCCGATCGATCAGCACGACGGTCTGATTGGTGTCGTCCTCCAGCACGGCAAGCTGGATGTGATCTTCCTCGACGGCACCCGAAAGACCGTAAGCGGCCCGCACCGATTCGAGCAGGTAGGTGGACAACGCGGCGTCCGAGGACACCCGATTGGCCAGGTCGTTCATCTGGCTGATGTCGCTATTGACCGCCTCAAGCTCGCTTTGCGCCCGGTTCCAGGCATCGATCAGCGTCGGGTTGCCCGGCGTGGTGCCGACCTGCAAGCGCGATTCAATGAAGCCGACCGAGCCATGATAGGTCTGCGCATTCTGGATGGTCTGGCCGCGCACCTGCTGCAACGAGCTGTTGTGGGTGCGGAGCGAGTCCTGCAGGCGCACCAGATCCTGGCGCAGCTGCTGAACCTTTTGGCCGACAAAGGTTCCCGTCGGCTGTCCGGGCTCCGGCGGTGTTATCTGAAAATTCGTGTGCCCGAGTTGAGGCGGCGTGGAGCCGCCGATCGGCACGCTTGAGGGCGCCGCAGACGGATCTTCACCGGACAATGAGGGCCAGAGGGCGTCGGAGCTGAACGAACAACCGCCGAGCGCGCCCCCGAAAGCTAGGATGCTCGCCCCTACGAGGGCAAAGCGGCGGAGTGCATGAACAGATTCGATCACCGCGAATTCCCTCGCTCTCTTCTTATTCCGAGCCGTCGATTGTCGGACACCAGTCCGCAACCCCCCGATACACACACCGGACACGTAGATCACCACATGCCCAGCTCAGCACCCAATACCTCTCCGACCCTGTCGGGATCAACCCCGAGCCATTGTCGAATCACGGTACGAATCGCCGTCTGGATAGTACTTAAACCCTGGATTCAGAACAAGTTCTTTTGCCAAACCGATTTCCTGGCAAGCCCTCTTGCCAACGGTTCGGCCTTTGAGTAGGTTGCGCGGCCTTCGGAGCGGTTGACCGTTCCTTGCGCCCGTAGCTCAACTGGATAGAGCACCTGACTACGGATCAGGAGGTTGGGAGTTCGAATCTTCCCGGGCGCGCCATCATCTTCAAATCATTATGAAAATAAGATTTCAACCCGCGCCTTCCGCAGGGTGCCGCGCATCCTGAACCCGCCAGCCGGACGGGGCTTGGTGCCCACATCCAGGCGCGATCCTCCGTACAACAACGCACCGCTGCCGAAGAAAACGTCGCGCAATAAAAAATGCGCCCGAAGGTCCGGCGATGCGGATCGAGGCGTTAAATATTTTTATGAGGGGATGGTGGGCCTGGGTAGACTTGAACTACCGACCTCCCGCTTATCAGGCGAGCGCTCTAACCAACTGAGCTACAGGCCCCTCGGAGGGCGGGTTGATAGACGGGCCATCGGGCGGTGTCAAGCAGCCCTTTGCAAGACCGCACCATACCCCCGTTTTCCCGCGCCCCTCAATCCGCGACCGCACCATTTATTGCGGCACAAAGACCTGACAATTGCTGGAACTCTCGTATCGAAAAAAGTAGATCGGGTAATCCAGCACGATCCCGGATCGGTTGACCATGCCGCGTGGCGGGGCGGCCGGCACGCGCAGATCGTTAAAGTCCGCAAATCCGCCGGCCACCCGTTTCAGCAGTCCTTCCCGGCAGGCCCGCGACAACGGTCCGTCAGATTTGGCGCGCTCGGCGAACGTTCCCTGCGCGAGCCAGATCACACCGGAGGCGAACGGATCCCTGTGCGGCTTATGGAATCGAGGTGTGGGATAGGACCGGGGCGCCTGATAGGTCCCGGGCGGAACCCCCTGCAGATGTCCCGGATCCGTGCGCCGTAGCGTCTGAGCCGCCGCCGGTCCGCCGCCCAGCACCCAATTGCCGGATGCGAGCAAAACCATGCCGGCGAGCATCAGTCGCACGCAAACGAATCCAAGGGCGCTACCGCCGAAAGAAAGAGAGTGCGTCATGCTGCGCGCCCTTCGGTTGCTCCCCGGGCGACATTGCCACAGATCGCGGCCGGTCGGAATGCGGGGCCAGGTTCCTACCCTCCGAACCAGGGCGCGGCACCTAACGGGAGTGCAGGTAGCCCTTCCCAACCACCGCGTAGTACGAATGGGCGCAGAACGCCGTCACCGATTGACCGCCTCCCCGCACGGCCCGCTCCCAATCGGTGCGGACCTCCTGGCGAACGGAAATCGGCGCGGACAGGCTGACGGTCTCAACCACGGCCTCGCCGAACATGCCCGCACCGGCGCGATAGCAGAGGCCGAGCACCGTGAGATAGTAGCTTTCCGGGTGATCGACCCGCCCCCCGGGCGCCTGCGCCGGACCGTCATGACCCATCGACGGCGTGCCGACGAACATCGACAGAAACCCCAGCGTCACGATGACCTTCAGCCGGATTGATTTGCGTGTGTGCCGCAACATCTTGTGTCGCCCCTAGATTCTAGCCCAAGGGAGATCGTAGATGATTCAATAATTAATTTTAAGCAAATTTTTACTGCTTTTACCAAAAATTCCAATTGAATACGCGTTACTTTAGAATTTCCCGGAGAACATCGCGGACAAA
>CALAHL010000196.1 GCA_937891725.1 uncultured Rhodospirillaceae bacterium
CCGTGCAGCTTCGCGATCTGGACGCGGGAGACCAGAACGAGGTTCCCTTGACCGAGATCGAGGAGCGGCTCGCCCGGTTCCGTTAGCGGCCGGCCGGATGACGGCCTCGACATCCTCCTATGCGGATCTGGTGGTGATCGGTGTGAATCATCGCACCTGTTCCGACGACCTCCGACAGCAGATCTATGTGGATGATGCGGAACTGGCCGATGTGCTGTCCGCGTTGCGGGACACGGGTGCGCGCGAAGCGATGGTGCTGTCGACCTGCGACCGGGTCGAAGTCACCGCCTTGCTTCCGCCCGGGACAGCGACCGAACGGGTGGCAGACGCGCTGGCGGCACCGATCGGCCTCGCCCCGGCCGCCCTGCTGCCGAGCCTGTACCGGCACGAAGGCACCGACGCGGTCCGGCATCTGTTCCGGGTGGCCTCGGCACTGGACAGCCAGATGATCGGCGAGCCGCAGGTCCTCGGCCAGCTCAAGGCCGCCCACCGGCTGGCTCGGGATCACGGCGCGTCCGGCCGGGTGCTCGAGCGGGTGCTGCAAGCGGGCTACGAAATCGCCAAGACGGTGCGCACCGACACCCGGATCGGCGAAGGCGCCGTCTCGCTCGCGACCGCCGCGGTTGCCCGCGTCAAGGATCTCCACGGCGATCTCAGGGGCCGCACCGGACTGCTGATCGGCGCCGGAGAATTGGGCGTGCTGGTCGCCGAGCACCTGCTATCCGCCGGCTTGGACCGGATCGATGTGGTCGATCGGTTCCGGCGCCGCGCCCTTGCGACCGCGCAGGACTTGGGCGGCACGGGCGACAGTCTGGAGACGCTTGGCGCACGCCTGTCGGATGCCGATATTCTGATCTCTGCCCTCGGCGAGGGGCGACGTCTGATCGAAACCGATCTGATCGAAGGCATCCTCAAACGACGGCGGCGGCGGCCGATCTTTCTGCTGGATCTTGCGATACCAGGGGATATCGACCCGGCCGTGCATCGGTTGGACGATGCGTATGTGTACGACCACGACGATTTGGAATACATGATCCGGGAGACCCGGGCAGCCCGGGAGACCGAAGCGCGGAACGCGGAGGCCCTGGTCGAAGCGGCGGTCGCGCGATTCACCCGGGCCGATGCCGGGCGGGACGCCGGGGCCGACATCCAGAAGCTGCGGGCGCATATCCACGATCTGGTGGCCCGCACCTTGGCGGAAGTCGGACCGGGCGCAGGTGGCCGGAACCAGGAGGCCGAGGCTGGACCAGCAGCCGGAAGCCCGGAGCTTGATATGCTGGCGCACCGGATCGCCGCCCGACTGGCCCATGCGCCGAGTGAGACCCTGCGCCGGCTGGCGGAGGAAGGGCGTCTGGACGCCGCCAACCGCGCGCTGATCGAAGACGTGTTCGGGATGGACACCCCCGATACCGAACACCCCGAGGAGGACTGAGGCCGTGAGCCTGGACGAAAATCTGAGCCGTGTGCTCGACCGGAAGAGCGAGCTCGAATCCCTGCTGGCAGATCCGGGCTCGCTCGATTCCTCCGGGTTCCGGACCCTGTCGATGGAGCTGTCCGAACTGGTTCCGGTGGCGGAGAAGGTCACGGCCCTCCGGCAGGTGCGCGCCGAGCTGGAAGAGGCCCGGACCCTGGTTCGGGACGAGACCGACCCGGAGATGCGCCGCATGGCCGAAGAGGAGGTGCGCGAGATCGAGCGGCGACTGCCCGAGTTGGAGCACGACGTGCAACGCGCCTTGCTGCCGAAGGATGCGGCGGACGAGAAAAACGCGATCCTCGAGATCCGGGCCGGCACCGGCGGCGATGAAGCCGCTCTGTTCGCCGGGAACCTGTTTGCCATGTACCAGAAATACGCCCAGCTCCAGGGCTGGAGATTTGAGGTGATGGAGGTCTCGGAGAACGAGATCGGCGGCTACAAGGAAGCGATTGCCGAAATCACCGGGCGCGGCGTGTTCGCCCGGATGAAATTCGAAAGCGGCGTGCACCGGGTGCAACGGGTACCCGAGACCGAATCCCAGGGCCGGATTCACACTTCGGCCGCGACCGTCGCCGTGCTTCCGGAGGCCGAGGACGTGGACATCAAGATCGAGGACTCGGACCTTCGGGTCGACGTCTACCGCTCTTCGGGCGCGGGTGGGCAGCACGTCAACACCACCGACAGTGCGGTGCGGATCACCCACCTTCCGACCGGCACCGTGGTGACCCAGCAGGATGAGAAATCCCAGCACAAGAACCGGGCGAAGGCGATGAAGATCCTGCGGGCCCGGCTCTACGACGCCGAACGCCAGCGGATGGACTCCGAACGCGCCGCCAGTCGCAAGGGCCAGGTCGGCTCCGGCGATCGGTCGGAACGGATTCGCACCTATAATTTCCCGCAAGGCCGGGTCACCGATCATCGGGTCAACGTCACGCTCTACAAGATCGACAAGGTCATGACCGGAGAGGCGCTGGATGAGATCCTGGACGCGCTGATCTCCGAGGACGAGGCGGAGCGGCTGGCAACCCTGACATGACCCCAGCCGCCGAAAGGACGACCGACACGACCGTCGAATCCGCCCTCCGCTCCGCCGCCCAGCGCCTGTCCCGCGAGGAGATCGATACTGCCCGACTGGACGCGCGGCTTCTGCTCGGCCATGTTCTCGGCCGCGAGGTCTGGCCCCATGACAGCGCGGTGCTGACCGATCCGGACCGTCGTGCATTCGATACGCTGTTGGAGCGGCGGCTGGCGCATGAGCCGGTGTCCCGCATCCTGGGGCGGCGCGGATTCTGGTCGCTGGAATTCCAAGTGACCCCCGACACCCTGGTCCCCCGCCCCGACAGCGAAACCCTGATCGAAGCCGCGATTGCCGCTTTTGCCAACAGAGCACCGCCGACGCGGATCCTGGATCTCGGAACCGGAACCGGTTGCTTGCTGCTGTCCGCTCTCAGCGCGTTCCCCGAAGCAAGAGGATTGGGACTCGACAGTTCGGCCGCGGCCGTCGCGGTGGCGCGCGAAAACGCGTCTCTCAACCATTTGACAGATCGAGCGGAATTCGCGTTCGGGAACTGGTCCGATGACGTTTGCGAACCGTCCGAGCTGATCCTATCGAACCCGCCGTATATCGCGACCCGCGAGTTGGCTGATCTGGCACCGGAAGTGCGCGATCACGACCCCCATCCGGCGCTCGACGGAGGCCTAGACGGACTCGATGCCTACCGTAGCTTAAGTCTTGTTATTCCAAGATTTTTAACGCCCGGCGGGATCGCCGTCCTGGAGCTTGGAGCGGGTCAAGAGGCGGCAGTGGCGGAACTGATGGCAAAGGCGGATCTTACGGTCTTGGGTACCCGTCCCGATCTGGCGGGAATACCACGGGCACTGATGCTCTCAATCATGTGAATCGGGACGATTTCGATTGCATACAATGTGATTTCGCTTGGAAATCAGACAGAACCCCGGTAGGTTGGTCTTGTGACGGCGGCGCTGAGCGCCCCAGGACTCACCCAATAAGATCGAACAACCCGACGGGCGCGATTAGAACGCCACGCCAAGTTCGCGATACGCGATGGGGACGCGTTAGGTTTGGATCATTGGGATTTTAGCGGCAGTTGGGCCAGGAGCCCACGAGCTCAAAAGCAGGACAAGCGAACAATATGAGACAAGGCCCACACCAAAAGCGTGGACGCGGTCGCGGCGGAAACAATAACAATAACAATAATAACAACAACAACAATAACAACCGCCGCTCCAACACGCCAAACCGCAACCAGACCTTTGAGAGCAACGGTCCGGACGTCCGAATCCGTGGCAACGCCAGTCAGGTCTACGAAAAGTACCTGAACATGGCGCGAGATGCCTCCGCCAGCGGGGATCGGGTCTTGGCGGAAAGCTATTTCCAGCACGCCGAGCACTATTTCCGGTTCCTCAACGCGTTCGCGGAAGAGCAACAGGCTCGGGAGCGCGCCAACAACGGACAGCAGCCGAATCCGGGCGGCCGATCCGATTGGACCGAGGACGACGACGACGAGAACGCCGACGGAAATGAACAGCGGCGGTCCGACAACCGGTTCCA
>CALAHL010000197.1 GCA_937891725.1 uncultured Rhodospirillaceae bacterium
CCTGGAGATGGTGGTTTGAGCAGTGACTATATCGGCTCGGTCTGTCAGCATAAGCCCCGTTTTGAGAATCCGAAGTCCCGGAAGAGGAGACCGTCGGTTTGGAAGTCATTCTCGGCATTGTCGTCATCGGTGGGATCGTGATCTATGGCTGGTATGTCAGCCTGATCAAACGGCGCAATCAGGCTCTGGAAGCGCTGTCGTCGATCGACGTGCAACTGCGTCAAAGGTTCGACCTGATCCCGAATGTGCTGAAGCTGGCGCAGAAATACATGGACCATGAGCGCGGCCTGCTGACCGAGATCACCGAACTGCGCAACACGGTCCAACAGCCCTATAACCGCGCGAAGCCGGACGAGGTGGCACAGCATCTGAATGCGTCACGCGCGCTCGAAAGCGGTATGGGGCGGATTTTCGCGCTGGCGGAAAACTACCCCGACCTGAAGGCGGACGGCACGATCATGCGGGCGCAAGAGACCTATGAGGAGGTCGAAGGCCATATCTCCGCCGCCCGCAGGTTCTACAATGCGGCGGTGGGCGACCTAAACAACGCGGTCCAGATCTTCCCCGGCAGCCTCATAGCGGGATGGGCGAATGTGCGGGCCATGCCGTTCTACGAGGTGGACGACCCGGAAATCCGTAAACCGATCTCGGTCGACGACGTGATGCGCTGATGGCCGAACGTGTAGGGAATCGAGACCGGATCTGGCAAAGCCTGCAACCGGACCTGCTGGAGATTCACGCCGAGCGACAACGGAGACGGCCTCTGGGGATCGCCTGGATCGTCGGCGGTTTGGCGGCCCTCGTGGTGGCCGTCTGGTCGGGGCTGCACATCGAGGACGGACCGTGGCGGGTTGGCAGCATCGCGCTTGGCTTCGGCGGACTGGTGGCGCAGTTGATCGGGTTCGGGCAATTGAACCTGCACGGCAGCCGGTTCGAGCTGCTGGTGCGCAATGCCGTGTTCGCGCAGGCCGGCCTGACCTTCAAGAAGGCGGTATCGGACTTCCCGACCAAACCGTTCAAGGATCTGGGCCTGATACCCGACTATGACGAGGGCCGGTTCCGGGATCAGGTGACGGGCGAGTTCGTCGGTCTACCCATCCAAATGTGTCACGCGGAGCTGGTTAAGCGCGTCTCGAAGCGCAGCAGCAAGACGCCGTTCAAAGGGGTGCTGCTCACCACCAGCTTCCCCAAAGC
>CALAHL010000198.1 GCA_937891725.1 uncultured Rhodospirillaceae bacterium
GAGACACGGGACTCAAGGTCGGTCGCCCTGAACAGGCTTTCCATCAGCACGTCCAGATCGATGTTCCGGCTTTTCGGCTCCAGCACCAGCCGGATATCGACGGCGGACTCGTCCCGAATATCACCGAGAGCCACCAGCTTGCGCGCATTCAACAGCTCGGCCATGCGCTCGACCAGACGGGATTTCTGCACCTGGTACGGGATCTCGGTGACCACGATCTGCCAGGTGCCGTTCTTCAGCGGCTCGACTTCCCATCGTGCGCGCACCCGGAACGAGCCGCGCCCGGTGCGATAAGCCTCCAGCACCGCCTCTCGACTTTCGATCAGCACGCCGCCGGTCGGGAAATCCGGTCCCGGAATCATCTCGAGCAGGGTTTCGTCGCGGGCGTCCGGGTGTTTGATCAGATGTTGGAGAGCCAGACACAGCTCCTCCACGTTATGCGGCGGGATCGACGTCGCCATGCCGACCGCGATACCCTGTGCGCCATTCGCCAACAGGTTCGGGAAGGCCGCAGGGAGCACGATCGGCTCCTCGTCCTCCCCATCATAGGTCGGCCGGAAATCGACGGTGTCCTCGTCGATCCCTTCCAGCAGCAGACGCGCCACTTCGGTCATGCGCGCTTCGGTGTATCGCATGGCCGCGGCATTATCGCCGTCCACATTGCCGAAATTGCCCTGGCCGTCGATCAGCGGATAGCGGACCGCGAAATCCTGCGCCAAGCGCACCATCGCGTCGTAGATCGCGGCGTCACCATGGGGATGAAACTTACCCATAACATCGCCGACGACGCGGGCCGATTTCTTGTACGACGATCCCGGATCGAGCCGCAGCTGCCGCATCGCGAACAGCAAGCGGCGGTGCACCGGCTTCAGCCCGTCGCGGACATCCGGAAGCGAGCGCGACATGATGGTCGACAGCGCATAGGCGAGATACCGCTCACTCAGCGCATCCGCCAGCCAGGTGTCCGGAACCTGCGGCGGCTCGGATGCGGGCGGGCCTGGGGGATTGCCAGGGGGATTGGTGGATGTTGTGGTCATTCGCTCAGTCCTCCACCAGATAGTGTAGTCAGTTGGGCAAAACGTTCAACAAATCGATTCCGTGCCGGCGGTGGGGCGCGGTGATGGGTCGCAAAGACGTGGCGTTCCAGAAAGAATCCGGTCAGCGCCAGCCCCCGAAACAGATCGTCCGGGTCCCCGGCTCCCAACCCACTCGCCCCTGGCAGCAGGAATCGGGGCAAGGCCAGCAGCTTGTCCCGATAGGGCTCGCCCGCCGACAACGACACCGCACGGCCCGATCTCGGGCTGACATAGGCCAGATCGTCGTTGGTTCCGGTGGCCGCACAGCTATCGAGGTCCAGACCGTATCCCAGATCCGCCAGAACCCCGATCTCCCAGCGAACATATCCGGCGATCCAGGCATCGCCAAGCTCCGGGATCTCCATCATCTCCATCATCTCCAGCAGCGCGATCAGGCCGTCATAGACCTGGGGGTGCGGCTCCCGCTCCGGTAGGGCGGTCTCGGCCATGGCGCAGGCCGCCGACAGACCAGCCAACTTCAGCGGATCATCCAGCAGAACCGCCGCGTGATCTCGCGTCGGCTCGCAGATATAGGTTCCCAGCTGATCCGCAAGCCGCGCCTTCCAGGTGGCCTGCACACAGTTGCCCGGCTGGTAGATGCCTCGCGACTTGACCGACGCGACCCCACGCGCCAGACCGGCATGCCGCCCGTGTTCCCGTGTCATCAGGTTCAGCACACCGGAGCCTTCGCCGTGCGGCCGCACACCCAGGATCACACCCTCATCGGTCCACTCGATCATCGCCTAGTCCCCGTTCCGGGGGTCGCGATGGTCATGGGGTGGGCTATGCAGCCCGATTCTTCGGGCATGCCGCTCCGCCCGATGTTCCTGCAGCGCATCCGAAAACGCCGCCGCCATGATACCGGCAGGCATCGCCAGCACGATGATCCCCATCACCGCCGCAATCGCGGCTAGGACTTTCCCCAGAGC
>CALAHL010000199.1 GCA_937891725.1 uncultured Rhodospirillaceae bacterium
CGGCCAACCCGCGTGGCATGCAGGGCTATGCGGTTGGTCGATAGGACTCGGTGGCATCCGGAATGGATAAGTTTCGGAATTTGGTTAATATGTGACGAGGCGCGTCTTGGGGAAGAGTTATGCCGTCAGTCACGGAACGTGAGGCGATGCAGATGTTCGCCGCCACGATCGGAGAGATCGTGGGGAAGCGCTCTGAAGCCTATCGCGACATGGTGCGCGCCCTGGAAAGCGAGCAGGTGGTCGACATGATGCTCGCCCAATCGTCTTTCGACGGGCTGCCGCCGGAGACCCGTCACGAGATCGCGGGGCGGGTCGAAGAGCTGGTGGCGGAGAAGGCGGCGGTCGAGGAGGCGTAGGCCGCGAAGGCCTCACTCCTCACCGATATAGCCGATTGTGGCGAGGGCGTTGGTGAGATATTCCCGCAGATAGAGCGCCATGTCGGCGGACAGTTCGATCGACTGGGTCCGGCCGTCTTCCAGTCGGATCTTCAGCAGGACGTCCTCGTCTGCCAGCTCGATGGTAAAGGAGGATGCCACGCCGTCGACGTTGCCCAGACGCTCGGCCTCCGTGACCGGAGGCTGGAGGGTGACCATGTTCTTCCAGGAATCGTTCGCCGGTTTCGCCATGAGAACCTGTCGTGCACTGTATTGGGGCGGTCGGCCCAAGATGCCTGTTCCGATATGAACAACTCATCTAAAATTAATCTGTTTCGCGGATATTCTCAACATGCGGCGCTGGAATCGTCTTTCGGCGGCGTGGAGAGGTCTGTTCATTGTGCGCAATCGACGCGCGTTTTGATCCGGATTTCGTGATAATAAAGCCCCCACGACTGCCGAGGAACCGTTCTAAATGAAGAAGCTACTGATCTTTGTCCTGTTGCCCTTGATCCTGTTGATCGGCGGTGGTGCGGGGGCTGCCTTCATGGGAATGATCCCCGGCATGGAAGGTCTGTTCGGCGGTGGCCACGAGGAAGAGGTGGTGGAGGAAGATCTGACGGTGCCCCCCTCCTATGCCGCGGCGCCGGTCGAATCGGTGACCTATACCCTGTCGGAATTCGTGCTCAACCTGCAGACCAAGCGAACCTACCCGGTCTTTCTGCTGCTGAGCCTCGTCGTTGAAACCAAGGACGAGGCCGGTCGGAACGAGGTCTCGCTCAAGGAACCACGGATCCGGGACGCGATGATCGTCTATCTCTCCAGCCTGACCCCGGCTGATTTGAACGGGTATGAGGGGATCGAGCGGGTCCGGCAGCGGTCCTGGGAAATCCTGCGGGATATCGTCAGCAAGGAAGCTTTGCTGAATGTGCAGGTCGCCAAGATGACGGTTAAATAGCCCGGTACCGTTCGGCACCCCGACGCTTCCACGGCCTAGCCCCCTCATGCTATCGATCGCACTCCGTTGTGAGGGAGTGTCGGATGCCGCGCGAAGTGAATGTCGAGATCGAAAGCTGGCCGATCCGGGGAGTGTTCCGGATCTCCCGTGGGGCCCGGACCGAGTCCAAAGTGGTTGTGGTCACGATCCGCGACGGAGATGTGATCGCACGCGGCGAGAGCGCGCCGAACGCCCGCTACAACGAAGATGTCGACAGTGTCAGCGCGGAGATCCGTGGGGCCGCCGGGGCCATCGGCGACGGGATCACCCGTGAGGAACTGTTGGGCGTCTTGCACGCAGGGGCCGCCCGCAATGCGCTCGACTGCGCGCTCTGGGATCTGGAGGCGAAGCTGACCGGCACGCCGATCTGGAAGCTGGCCGGTCTCTCGGGACCGATCCAGCCGGTCGTCACGGCCTATACCCTCTCGGTCGATAGTCCCGAAGCGATGGGCCAGGCGGCGGCGGAGAATGCCTCCCGCCCGCTGCTCAAGCTCAAGATGACCGGTGACGGCGCCGATCTCGACCGGGTCGCCCGGATCCACGAGAACGCGCCGAAGGCGCGGCTGATCGTCGATGCCAATGAGGCCTGGAGCGTTAAGTTCTACCTCGAGATCGCCGCCCAGCTTGGCGCACTCGCGGTCGAGATGATCGAACAGCCGCTGCCCGCCGGTGACGACGAGGGTCTGCGCGGGATCGACCGACCCCTGATGCTGTGCGCCGACGAGAGCTGCCATGACAGCTCCACCCTGGACGCACTGGTCGGCAAATACGATCGCATCAACATCAAACTCGACAAGACCGGTGGGCTGACCGAGGCCCTGAAGCTCAAGGCCGCCGCCGAGGCCAAGGGCATGGGCATCATGGTCGGCTGCATGATCGGGACCTCGCTTTCGATGGCGCCGGGCATGGTGGTCGCGCAGGGTGCCCAGGTGGTCGATCTGGACGCGCCGCTGCTGCTCGCCAAGGATCGGGAGCCCGGCCTGCTCTATACTGGCAGCACGATCAGCCCGCCCGAACCCGCCCTTTGGGGGTAGCGCCATGTCAGGGACCGTGCCGGACGCACCATCCGATGTCGCACGCCATTACGGCCACGCGGATCTCGCGGATCGGATGATCGCGCGTCTGGCGGAGCATGGCATCACGCCGGAGACTGCGACCCTCGACGATCTGGCGGCGCTCGACCAGATGCATCTGCGGGGCCGCGAGGCGACAATTGAAGTCGGCGAGAAACTGGGGCTGAAGCCCGGCCTGTCGGTGCTCGACCTGGGCTCCGGCATCGGCGGCCCCGCACGGGTGTTGGCGGCCCATTTCGAGGTCCAGGTCACCGCCCTCGACTTGACGCCCGAGTTCGGGGCCACATGTGCCGTGCTGAACGAGATCGCGGGGCTGGCGGATCGCATCACCGTTGTGACCGGCGACGCGACCGCGACCGGCCTGCCGGATGCGGCCTTCGACCGGGTCGTGACCCTGCACGCGACGATGAACATTCCCGACAAGGCGGGCGTCTATCGGGAGGCCTATCGCTGCCTGAAGCCGGGCGGTCTGTTCGCCTTCTACGATGTGACCGCCGGCCCCAACGGGTCGCCGCATTTTCCGGTGCCCTGGGCCGGCGTACCTGAGATCAGCCATCTGATCCCCGCAGAGGCGATGGCGAACATGGCGGAGGCGGCTGGTTTTCGCCGAGTGGAGGTGACCGACCTGACCGAGGAGGCCCGCAGCCGCATCGCCGAACAGCGTGCCGCGGCCGAGCGCCAGAAAGCGCAGAACGCCAAGCCCCCGCTGCAAGCCGGCGACATCCTGATGGGCGCGCAGGCCGCCGACAAACAGCGCAACCTTCGCCGCAATCTGGAAGAGGGCCGGGTGGCGATCTCAATGGCGGTGTTCGTGAAGGGGTAGGCTAACCTCGCGCCTTCCACATCAGCCAGTCCGGGTCCGCCGCCAGCAGGTCGGTGCGGATCGGCGGGTAGTCGTGCGGCATCGGGTCGACGCGGAGGCGGGTCAGGCGCTTGAAGCAGAATTTCCAGATACCGCCCTCGCGCCGGTATTCGTCCTGATAGTGACCGTAGCCGAAAAAGCCCCGATGGCCGGGCGCCTCACGCGGGCTTGTGCCGGTGGCGAGTTCGACGATGTCCATCATGGCCCAGGTGCCGCGCGCCCGATCCGGTTTCAGAGGGTCGGGGCCGTTGAACGCGATTTCCGGCATGTGACAATGGTGGATGGTGACCGCCGTCGTCAGCCGGCCTGAGATCCCGGTGATGAACTGGTCGACGGTTGAGCCGGTGGGAGCGGAGCCGAAGCCTTCGAACACCGTGTCGTCGGTGAACAGCGACCGCAGTTCCTCCCAGCCCTTGGTGTCGACGCAGCGGCAATAGGCGGCCTTCAGCCGTTTGATCTGTTCCAGATCGACCAGGGTTTCCGGCGTCATCTTAGGCATCGGGTCGTGTCCTCTTGTCGGTTATCCGGGCCTACGCCGGAGCGATATCCCCCAGCGCCTGGGTCTGGTGGAACGTGGCGGCGAAGGCCTCCAAAGCTCCGGCCTCAATCGCGCCGCGCATCCCTGCCATCAGATCCTGATAGTACCAGACGTTATGCCCGGTCAGGAGCATGGCACCGAGAATCTCGTCCGACCGGATCAGGTGGTGCAGATAGGCGCGGCTGTAGCCGGTGCAGGCCGGACAGGCGCACTCGGCATCCAGCGGACGCGGGTCGGCGCCGTGCCGGGCGTTGCGCATGTTCACGGTGCCGCGCCGGGTGAACGCCTGGGCGGTGCGGCCCGAGCGGGTCGGCAGCACGCAGTCGAACATGTCGACGCCGCGCATCACCGCCCCCAGCAGGTCGGACGGCTTACCCACGCCCATCAGGTAGCGGGGCCGGTCGGCGGGCAACTGGTCGGCCGCATAGTTCAGCACGCCGAACATCATCTCCTGGCCTTCTCCGACCGCCAGCCCGCCGATCGCGTAGCCGTCGAACCCGATGCCGCGCAGCGCCTCGGCCGATTCCGCGCGCAGATCTTCGAAGGTGCTGCCCTGCTGGATGCCGAACAGGGCGTAGCCGTCCCGGTCCGCGAATGCCGCCCGCGAGCGTTCGGCCCAGCGCATCGACAGCCGCATCGACTCGGCCGCCTGATCGTGGGTGGCGGGGAAGGGGGTGCATTCGTCGAATGCCATGGTGATGTCGGCGCCCAGCAGATGCTGGATCTCGATCGAGCGTTCCGGGGTCAGCCGATGCCGCGAGCCGTCGATATGGCTCTGAAAGGTCACCCCGTCCGCGTCCAGCTTGCGCCGTCCGGCCAGGGAATAGACCTGGTACCCGCCGCTGTCGGTCAGGATCGGCTTGTCCCAGTTCATGAATCTGTGCAGCCCGCCCAACTCGGCGATCCGCTCGGCACCGGGACGCAGCATCAGATGATAGGTGTTGCCAAGCAGGATCTGCGCACCGGTCTCGGCAACGCTTTCCGGGCGCATCGCCTTGACGGTGGCCGCCGTGCCGACCGGCATGAAGGCGGGGGTGTCGACCACGCCGTGGGCCAGGGACATCCGGCCCCGGCGGGCCTTGCCGTCGGTGGCGCTGATCTCGAAACCGATGGTCATGGCAGAGGCGTCCTCTCAAGCAGGCTGGCGTCGCCGTAGCTGTAGAACCGGTACCCCTCGGCGATGGCGTGGGCATAGGCGTCCAGCATCCGCTCCCGACCCGCGAAGGCCGAGACCAGCATCAGCAGGGTGGAGCGGGGCAGGTGGAAATTGGTCATCAGCAGATCGGCCGCCTTGAACCGGTAGCCGGGCGTGATGAACAGGGCGGTCTCAGCGGACCCTGCGGGCACCGAGCCGTCCGCCCGGGCGGCGGCCTCGAGCGTGCGCAGGCTGGTGGTGCCGATCGCGACCACCCGGCCGCCTGCGGCGCGGGTCTCGGCGATCGCACGGGCAGCGGACTCCGGGATATCGAACCACTCGGTGTGCATCTTGTGATCGTCGGTGTCGTCGACCTTGACCGGCAGGAAGGTCCCGGCGCCCACATGCAGGGTGATGGTGGTGCGGCGGACGCCCCTGGCGTCGAGACGGGCCAGCAGCTCCGGGGTGAAATGCAGCCCGGCGGTCGGTGCCGCGACCGCGCCCTCGGGGCCGGCGAAGATCGTCTGGTAGTCGGTCGCGTCATCGGAGCCGTCGTTCCCGGTGCGCCGGATATAGGGCGGCAGCGGCATCTCCCCATGGGCGTGCAAGGCAGCCATCAGGGCCGCACCCGCCGCATCGAACCGCAGGGTGACCTCACCGGCCTCGCCTTTGGCGGCGACCTCGGCGGAAAAGCTGTCGGAGAACACGATCCGGTCGTCGGGCCGCAGTTTCTTGGCGGGCTTCGCGAACGCCAGCCAGCTGTCAGGACCCTCGCGTTTGTGCAGGGTGACCTCGATCCCGGCCTCGCCCCGCTTGCCGCGCAGGCGTGCCGGAATCACGCGGGTGTCGTTGCTGACCAGCAGATCGACGGGGCGCAGGATGTCGGGCAGCTCGGAGACGATCCGGTCCGTTGTCCCGCCGCCGGTCAGATCCAGCAGTCGCGCGCTGTCCCGTGGCCGGGCGGGATGGGTCGCGATCCGGTCCTGCGGCAGTTCGAAATCAAAAAGATCGACCCGCATCGGGGATCAGGCGTTCCCCGACTCGGGCTGCCGCCACTGCACCGGCAGGGCCGCGATGAACAGCCGGAACGGCACCAGCAGCACCGCCGCCATGGTCAGCTTGGCGGCGTAGTCGCCGATCGCCCAGGTCACCCAAGGCAACTGAGAGCCTGCGAAAGCCAGGGTAAAGAACAGGCCGGTGTCGACGGCGGAGGCCAGCAGGGAGGACGCCAACGGCGCTTTCCACCAGACCTGACGGCGCATCTTGTCGAAGATCTGAACGTCCAGCAGCTGCGCGATCAGAAAGGCGGTGCCGCTGGCCAGCGCAATCCGGGGATCGGCCAGCGTCAGCGACAGCGCCACGCCGACCACGAACCCGGCGGCGACAACCCGGCGGGCGGCTGTCAGACCGAGGGTGCGGTTGGTCAGATCGGTGACCAGAAACGCGATCGGATAGCTCAAGGCACCCCAGGTCAGCCAGTCGTTGATCGGAATCTCGACCAGCA
>CALAHL010000200.1 GCA_937891725.1 uncultured Rhodospirillaceae bacterium
GGCCGCTTGATCCTAAACCCATCCCTGGCGCCTTGCGTGACGTCATTGCCGACCAATGCGGGCCGCGCGCCTGGCGGGCGGTCGATGACCTGCTGTCGCGCGCAGCACCCCGTCTGAAAACCGGTCCGCTGAAGCCTGTGGCCGACCCCGTTTCCGGCACGATCGTGGCTGTGGGTGCGATGGATGAAACCTTGCTGCCCATTCAGGGACCGCCCGGTACCGGCAAGACCTATGTCACCGCAAGGGCGATCCTGTCGCTGGTGCGGAAAGGCGCAAGGGTCGGCGTGACCTCGAACAGCCACGAAGCGATCCGCAACGTCCTGATGGGTTGCCTGAGTGCGCTCGAGGATGAGGATTTGCCGATAACGCTGGATCTGGTTCACAAGACCGGCGGCGACGATGACGGCTACCCCGAAGATTGCCCGGTGCGCCGCACCACAAGCAATGACGAGGCGGCAGGTGGGCAACATGTTGTCGGCGCGACGGCCTGGTTCTTCTCTCGCAACGAAAACGTGCAGGCCTTCGATTGGCTTTTTGTGGACGAGGCAGGGCAGGTCGGGCTGGCCAACATGGTTGCCATGGGCCGGGCGGCGCGCAACATCGTGCTGGTCGGCGACCCGCGCCAGTTGCCGCAGGTGATCCAGGGGGCGCATCCGGAGCCTGCGAACCTGTCGTGCCTCGACTGGATGCTGGGCGAACATGCGACCGTGCCGCCGGACCGCGGCATCTTCCTGCCCGTGTCGCGCCGGATGCACCCGGAGGTCTGCCGGTTCATCTCGGATCAGGTCTATGAGGGGCGTTTGACCAGCCACCCTGACACCGTGCACCAGGCCGTCCGTGGCACGCGCTTCCCCGAGGCGGGGGCCTTCTGGGTGCCGGTCCCGCACGAGGGCAACGCGCAGATCGCGGCCGAAGAGGTTGAAGCGATCCGCGCGGCCGTAGCTGATCTGATGAGGGGAACGTGGACAGAGAAGGACGGAACCACCCGCCCGATGAGGGTCGGCGACATCATCGTTGTCGCCCCCTATAACGCACAGGTCAACGCCCTGCGCGATGCGTTACCCGGTGCCATCCGTGTGGGCACGGTGGACAAGTTCCAGGGACAGGAAGCCCCGGTCTGCCTTGTCTCGATGACCGCCTCATCAGCCGAGGAAACCTCGCGCGAAATGGAGTTCCTGTTCTCGCTCAACCGCATCAATGTCGCGGTGTCCCGCGCCAAGGGGCTGGCGCTGGTTTTCGGCGCACCGCGTCTGCGGGAAGCGAAATGCGAGACTGTCGAGCAGATGCGGTTGGTGAATATGATTTGTGCTTTGAATATCCGGTCGCCGTAATCCAGAGACCTCGGGCACTGGGAGGACAGGATCGGGTTCGATCTGTCCGAAAGGAGTACTATCAGCGGATGTCGGCGAAACGGAGATACGGTCAATGTTAGAGGATCCGCCCGAACACCACGAAGATCCTCGTAGTCCCGAGGCGTGGTCGGATTTCATTGCTCGGGAACTTTCCGGCACGCGAAAGGCGTATCTTGCAAAACCGGATTTCCTGCTTGGACATTCTCGTGCGGAACGACAAACAACCGCCGACTATGCTGGACGTGAACTCCTCGAACTGGTCCAGAATGCGGCAGATGCTGCCGCCGAGGTGGACCGCCCCGGCAGGGTTCTAATAGAGGTTGCATCCAATTGCCTCTATGTCGCGAATACCGGCCAACCCTTCCGCTCGGGGGGCGTCACATCGCTGATGACCGCCCACACTAGCGACAAACCGATCCGGACAGCACGGATGATCGGCGCCAAGGGCCTTGGTTTTCGAGCTATCCTAAACTGGACGGATACCCCACTGATAAGCAGCGGAGCGTTGGAGCTGGGCTTTTCGCAGCGTCACGCTGCGGCACAGGTTTCTGATTTGGCGCGTCAGAGCCCAAATTTGGCTGCAAAGCTGTCACGTGCCAAATCGGAGCGCCCACCTCTCCTCGTCTTTCCTGCAATCGGAACAGACCTCGAAGATAATTTGGATCCCGACACGGCGGCCATGCTTCACCATGTCCGAGCCTTACGTAGCGCGGGTTACGATACTGTGGTGGCGGTACCATTCCGAGACGGAGGCGCGGCGGAAAAGGCGATCGACCAAGCGCGTGAATTCGAGCCGGCATTCCTCCTCTTCGTTCCGACCATCCGGGAAATCCGAATTCAGCTTCCTGAAGAGCCCGTCCGCAATTGGTCGATCGCCCCCAGCGAGGAGGTCGACGGAGATGTGACAATCAATCTCGTCCATGGAGCCGACACGGAAATCCAAAGTTGGATCCTACGGCGGCGGAAAGGCTCGGTTGTCATAGGCGAGGCTGATCGTGACTACGAGCTCGCGATTGCCCTACGCGTTGATCAGCCCTGTGGCGCGGGTGTCTTGCATAGCTTTTTTCCCACCTCTTTGCCGATGCCATTCGCGGG
>CALAHL010000201.1 GCA_937891725.1 uncultured Rhodospirillaceae bacterium
CTCGGGGGCGACAACAAGATTGACGGCGACGATGTACATGCGGGTTTCCTCCATTGGTTTGATTAGGTTTTTCCGGCCTTGTGAATGTCGAGCGGATTCGGCACCGGTGCCGGCGACGGGCTTGGCAGGAAGGCCTTGGCGCGGGCCAGCACCCGGTGGCGGGTTGGTTTCGGTTTGGCATAGATCTGCTTCTGCGCTTCGATCATGACCACACCGGAGAAGGTTGTGAACCACCTTGAACCGATCTGCTCGGCGGCGGGGGCGGACCGCATCACAAGACCGCTTGCATAGGGCGGAGGGAACAAAGCCCGGGCGGTCCGCACCGGGGCGAAATCATGCTCACGCAGCAATCGGGACAGCTGAGACGCGGTGAACGGCTGGCCATGACCGAACGGCGTATGATCGAACCGCGCCCACAATCCGCGACGATTCGGCACCACCGCCAGCAGCCGGCCATTCCCGGCCAGCACGCGCCAGGCTTCCGCAAGCATGTCGCGGCGGTGCTCGCTCAACTCGAGCGCATGCACCATCAGGATCCGGTCGACCGACGCGTCCTCCAGCGGCAGCGCATCGTCGTGCACCAAAGCCGCCAAGCCGGGCCCTTCGGCGGGCCAATGCAAGACACCCTGTTGGGCGGGCATCAGCGCCAAGACCCGCTCCGCCTCGCCCAGATAGGGCGCGAGATAGGGCGGCGCGTAACCGAGCCCCAACACCGAACGTCCGCGCAGATCCGGCCACAGGCCGCGAATCCGCGTCCGAATCATCCGCCGCGCCAACAGGCCCAGCTGACCGCCGTAGAAATCCCGAAGATCGACCACATCCAAATACATGGGCGCAGCTTAGCAGAGGGCGCGCGGCGTACCACTCCCCAGCCGACAGTCGCTATTTGACAGCAAATTCCTTGATCACGGCGGCGTCCGGCTCGACCCCCAGTCCAGGGCCGTCGGGCACCCGGAACGCGCCGTCGATCGGATCGAACCACCCTGGATAGAGTTCCGCCTCCATCTTGATGAAGAAGCGCTCGATCAGGCCCGGATTGGGCAGGCTGGCGGCGAGATGCAAAGTCGCCAGGAAACCCGGACCGAAATACGGGGAGTGCGCCATCACCTGTACGCCATGGCTCTCGCAGATGGCCGCCGCCTTTCTGAATTCGGTGACGCCGCCGACTTTGGTGACGCTCGGCTGCGCGAAATCGATCGCACCCGCCTGGCAGGCATGGGCGAAGGCCCAACTGGTGCACCAGTTCTCGCCTGCCGCCAGCGGAACCCCGGTCTTGCGCCGCAGCCGGGCAAGTGCGTGGTAGTCCTCGGGCGGGAAAATCGGTTCCTCCAGCCAATAGAGATCGAACTCGTCAAGGATCAGCGCGTTACGGCGCGCTTCCTCCGGGGTCCAGGGGCAGTTGACGTCCACCATGATCGGAAGGTCATCCCCGGCGGTCAGACGCGCGGCCCCAACTTCGGCAGCTCCGATCTCGTGCAGCTTGATGTACTCGTAGCCCTGCGCCTTGGCCTGCGTCACATCCTCCACCACCGCATCGACATTCCGCAGAATGAACAGCGAGGCATAGGCAGGCAGGGTCTTTCGAACGCCGCCCAGCAAAGTCGAGAGCGACAAGCCGGCCGCCTTTCCCGCGATGTCCCATAACGCGATATCCAGTCCGGATAGCGCGAACGTCGTGTGGCCGTGCCGTCCGAACAAATGGAACTTCTGTTGCAGCCGATGGCTCAACCCGGTGATGTCGGCGGCGTCCTGACCAATGACATTGGGCCGGATCATATGTTCCACCACCGCCGTGATCGGTTCCAGACAGTGATAGGCAAACGCGTCGCCCCAGCCGACCAGACCGGTGTCCGTTGTAACTTTCACCAGACAGATATCAAGCGTGTTCCAGGCCAACCCGGGGAAACTCGACCCCCGATCCCCCGTATAGGTGAAGGGAATCCGCAAAGGGATGGCGTCGACACTGGCGATGGTTCCGACTTTGGTCATCGGCTTTTCCTCCCGAAATCGTTTCTTGCCGGGCGTCAATCAGCACCTAGGTTCTGTGGCACACGCCCGGTCGTGATGCTAGGTTGCGGGCGATTTGACGTTTCCGTCCACCCCGGACCGTGGAATGAGAGAGACGCCGAGACTGAAGGAGACTTGTATATGGCAGCCCTTGAGATCGTGCTGGTTCCAGCCCTATCAGATAACTACGTCTACCTGCTGCACGACACGGACACCGGCACCACCGCCGTGGTTGATCCGGGTGAAGTCGCTCCGGTCGAGGCCGCATTGGCAGAGCGCGGATGGAAGCTGACCCACATCCTGAACACCCACCATCACGCCGACCATATCGACGGTAATGAGGCGTTGAAGAAGAGATATGGCGTTCCGCTGATCGGCCCGAAGGCCGAGGAGGCGCGCATCCCGGACATGGACGTCATGTTAAGCGAAGGGGATACCTACGATCTGAACGGCCACACGGCCCATGTCTACGAGACACCGGGGCACACGACCGGGCACATCTGCCTCTATTTCGCCGACGACAAGGCCCTGTTCGCGGGTGACACCCTGTTCGCGCTCGGCTGCGGCCGCATGTTCGAGGGCACGCCGGTGCAGTTCTGGACCTCGCTGTCCAAGCTCAAGGGTTTGCCCGCCGACACACGGATCTACTGCGGACACGAGTATACGATGG
This sequence comes from uncultured Rhodospirillaceae bacterium, assembly GCA_937891725.1. Lineage (GTDB taxonomy): Bacteria > Pseudomonadota > Alphaproteobacteria > Thalassobaculales > Thalassobaculaceae > JANSYC01. The sequence continues at coordinate 2,678 of CALAHL010000201.1, forward strand.
GCAACCTGAAATTCGCGCTCTCGATCGACGGCAACAACGCCAAACTCCAGGCGCGCGGACGGGTCATCGAAGGGCTGCGAGCCGAGAATTTGCCGACCGTGCCGTCGCTGCTGGGAGAGGAGTTGGAGACCAACCCGTTCCTGCGCTGTGACGATCCGTCGATCGCTGCGGCCGTCGGCAAGCCGGGGGCCGATCCGATTGAGGTTTTCGCCGCCGTCCGGTCCGGCAAGGATAATTTCTAAAACACGACCCAATAAGGAAACGCCCAAATGAAGCTCTATTACGCTAAGGCCTCGCCCTTCGTCCGCAAATGCATGGTTCTGGCCCACGAGACCGGGATCGTCGACAAGATCGATCTGGCCGAGGTCGGAACCACCCCGGTCAACCCGCACCCCGATGTCGCCAAGGCCAACCCGGTCAAGAAGATCCCGGCGCTGGACACCGATGAAGGGATGTCCCTGTTCGACAGCCCGGTGATCTGCGAATACCTGGACAGTCAGCATTCCGGCACCAAGATGTTCCCGGCACCGGGCAAGGCCCGCTGGGAAGCGCTCCGCCTGCAGGCACTCGGCGACGGTTTGATGGACGCCGCCATCCTTTGGATCTACGAGGGGCGTATCCGGCCGGCGGAGCTGCGGTACGAGCCCTGGGTCGATGCCCAGATGGCAAAGATCGACGGCGCTCTCGACGATCTGGAAGCCCGCGCGGACACATTGGGCGATCGGGTCGATATCGGCACCATCACCATCGGCTGCGCGCTCGGCTATCTCGGGTTCCGCTACCCGGACAAGGACTGGAGCACGGCCCGTCCGAAGCTGGCCAAGTGGTACAAAACGTTCTCGGCCCGGCCGTCGATGGCTGCCACCGCACCTGTGGCGGCGCCCTAACGCCTGTTTCGCACTCCCGCTGAAGGA
>CALAHL010000202.1 GCA_937891725.1 uncultured Rhodospirillaceae bacterium
CCAGTAGAAGCTGGTCCGTGACAGCCCCAGAGATTTCGCCAGCGCACCGAGCTTCACGTGTTCGACCCCTTGTTCGACCAGCACTCGATAGGCGGCCTCGATCCAGCCGTCCCGCGAGCCCCGTGCGCTACCGTAGTTTCTGTCCGGATCGGGTTTCATCGTCAGGTCTCCACAGTTCAAGCCGGCATGTCGTAATTGTACTCGACAATGTCGTCAATAAACCTGACACACCCGTCGAGTCTGTGCGTTCATGACAAAGACCGCGCTTTCGGCCCGAAGGAGACCCCACGTATGGCGACCGATCCTCTGCTGCAGCCCTACCAGCTGAAGCATCTCACCCTGAAGAACCGGATCATGACGACCAGCCATGAGCCGGCTTATCCGGAAGACGGGATGCCGAAGGATCGCTATCGGATGTATCACGAGGTTCGGGCGAAGGCTGGGGTGGCCTTGACCATGACCGCCGGATCCGCCGCCGTCTCGCGTAACAGCCCGCCGGTCTTCAACAACATCCTCGCCTACAAGGATGAGGTGGTTCCGTGGATCAAACGCCTGACCGACGGCTGCCACGAGCACGGCTGTGCGGTGATGATCCAACTGACCCATCTGGGGCGTCGGACCCACTGGAACAAAGGCGACTGGTTACCTGCGGTCTCGCCAAGCCATGAGCGGGAACCGGCGCACCGGGCCTTTCCGAAGAAGATCGAAGACTGGGACATGACCCAGATCATCACCGATTACGCGGATGCAGCCGAGCGGATGCAGGCCGGCGGCATGGATGGGATTGAGCTGCAGGCCTATGGCCATCTGATGGATCAGTTCTGGTCCCCACTTACCAACACGCTGGACGAGCCTTATGGCGGATCGTTCGACAACCGCTTGCGGTACTTTTTCGAGGTTCTGGCGGCGATCCGCAAACGGGTCGGCTCCGAGTTCATCATCGGCGTGCGCTACACGGCGGATGAGGTCGCCAAGGGTGGGATCTCGGTCGAGGACGGGCTTGAGATTTCCCGCCGTCTGCGGGATTGCGGCCAGGTCGATTTCCTCAACGTGATCCGGGGCCATATCGAAACCGATGCGGCGATGACCGACGTGATCCCGATCCAAGGCATGAAGAACGCCCCGCATTTGGACTTCGCGGGCACCATTCGGGCCGAAACCGGCATGCCGACCTTCCACGCAGCCAAGATCCCCGATGTCGCGACCGCTCGGCACGCGGTGGCGTCCGGTCTGCTCGATATGGTCGGTATGACCCGCGCGCACATGGCCGACCCGTATGTGGTCCAGAAGATCATGGAAGGCCGGGAGGACGACATTCGTCCCTGCGTCGGTGCTAACTACTGCCTCGACCGCATCTATCAGGGTGGCGAGGCGCTCTGCACCCACAATGCGGCCACCGGTCGTGAGCAGACCATGCCGCACGATGCCGAGATCATACCGGCTGCCGAGAAGAAGAAGGTGGTGGTGATCGGTGCCGGTCCCGCCGGTCTGGAGGCGGCCCGGGTCGCGGCCATGCGAGGGCATGCCGTGACCGTGTTCGAGGCAGCCCCCAATCCGGGCGGGCAGATCCGGCTGACGGTGCAGAACCCGCGGCGGCGGGACATGATTTCGATTATCGACTGGCGGATGGCGCAGTGCGCCGCCCGCGATGTGGTCTTCCACTTCAACAGTTGGGCCGAAGCGACCGATGTGGTGGCGGAATCGCCGGATGTGGTGATCGTCGCCACCGGTGGCCTGCCGCATACCGATGTTCTGGAAGCTGGCAACGATCTGGTAGTGTCCAGTTGGGACATCATCTCCGGAGACGTCAAGCCGGGCCGGAATGTGCTGGTCTATGACGATGCCGGGGATCATCCGGCCCTGCAGGCGGCCGAGGTGATTGCCAGTGCCGGTGGGCATGTGGAGATCATGACCCCGGACCGCAGCTTCGCGCCGGACGTCATGGCGATGAACCTGGTACCTTACATGCGCTCGCTGCAGAACAAGGACACGGTCTTCACCGTGACGTATCGGCTGACCAAAGTGCTGCGTGACGGCAACAAACTGAAGGCTGTCATCGACAGCGACTACATGGCGCTGGGCAAGGAGAAGGAGTTCGATCAGATCGTCGTCAACCACGGCACCATTCCGATGGACGATCTGTATTTCGACCTCAAACCCTTGTCGTCCAACCTGGGGGCCGTCGATCAGGAGGCGCTGCTTGCCGGCAGACCGCAGGCGATGGCGTCAAATCCGAATGGGGCGTTTCAGCTGTTCCGGATCGGCGATGCCGTATCCGCGCGGAACACGCATGCGGCCATCTATGATGCCTTGCGCCTGGTGAAGGATATCTGAGGCCTGATCGACAAGGCCAACCCGCTTGCCTAAAACAGGTACCGAGACCGTCTGCGGACGAAACCAGAGGACCTGTCACGATGCCTGACGCCAAACGCAAGGCCACCCCAGTCGCCACCGACCTGATCGACCAGCTGAAATCCGTGGTCGGTCCGTCCGGCTATCTGGAAGGGACGGCGGACACCGATCCTTATTGCGTCAGCTGGCGGGACGGATGGCAGGGGGCAACACCGATCGTGCTGCGTCCAAAGACGACCGAGGAGGTCTCCCAGATCGTCAAGCTGTGCGCCGAGGCCGGGGTCGCGATCGTGCCCCAGGGCGGCAATACCGGTCTGACCGGTGGCGGACAGCCCCATGACGATATGAGCGAGGTCGTCCTGACGACCGCCCGTATGAACGAGGTCAAGGAAATCGACCTTGAGAACGATACTATAACGGTCGAGGCGGGCGTGATTCTGCAGAAGATCCAGGAACTCGCACGCGACAACGACCGTCTGTTTCCGCTGAGCCTCGGGGCCGAGGGCACCTGCCAGATCGGCGGCAATCTGGCGACCAATGCGGGCGGCACTCAGGTGCTGCGCTACGGCAATGCGCGAGCGCTGGTTCTGGGCCTGGAAGTGGTGCTGCCGAACGGTGAGATCTGGGACGGGCTGCGGGGGCTGCGCAAGGACAATACCGGTTACGACATGAAGCATCTGTTCATCGGGGG
>CALAHL010000203.1 GCA_937891725.1 uncultured Rhodospirillaceae bacterium
GCCCGTCCTCGATATACTTCTTCGCGTTGTCCCAGGCTCCGCCGCCGGCGGTCATGGAAATCGCGACGAAGATACCGGTGACGATGGTCCCCAGCAGCATGGCACCGATTGTCGTAAAGGCTTCGGCCTGACCGGCAATCGCCACGAGCACGAAGTAGACCACCGGAGGTGCCAACACCGGCAGCATGGACGGCAGGATCATCTCCTTGATCGCCGCTTTGGTCAGCATGTCGACGCAGGTGCCGTATTCCGGCTTCTCCGTCCCTTCCATGATGCCCGGCTTCTCTCGAAACTGGCGACGGACTTCCTCGACCACCGCCCCGCCGGCACGTCCGACCGCCTGCATGCCCATTGAGCCGAACAGGTACGGAAGCATGCCGCCGATGAACAGGCCGACCACCACGAACGGATCCTGCAGGACAAACGTGACCTCCAGATCCGGGAAGTAGTATTTCAGGTCTTCGGTATAGGCGGCGAACAGCACCAGCGCTGCCAGACCGGCGGAACCAATGGCATATCCCTTGGTGACCGCTTTGGTGGTGTTACCGACCGCGTCCAGCGCATCGGTGATGGTCCGCACATCTTCCGGCAGTTCCGCCATCTCGGCAATGCCACCGGCGTTGTCGGTCACCGGCCCATAAGCATCAAGCGCCACCACCATACCGGCAAGTGCCAGCATCGTGGTCGCCGCGATGCCGATGCCGTAGACCCCGGCAAACAGCGACGCGGCGATGATACCGCCGGCGATGATCAGAGCCGGCAATGCGCAGGCTTCCATCGAGACGGCGAGGCCCTGGATCACGTTGGTTCCGTGCCCTGTCTCGGACGATTTGGCGACAGAACGGACCGGACGATACTCGGTCGAAGTGTAATACTCGGTCACCCAGACGATCAGGCCGGTCACGATCAGGCCAGTCAGCGCGCAGCCGATCATGGACGGCGCCGTGATGATCCGTCCGCTGTCCATAATCAGGGGCTCCGGGATCATCACCAGCGTGGTGATCGCGATCAGGATGCCAGACAGACCGGCGGAGACGATGAAGCCCTTGTAGAGGGCTGCCATCACCTTGCCCGATGCGCCCAGCTTCACTGCGAAGGTACCCACGATCGACGCCAGGATACACACAGCACAAATTGCCAAGGGATAGGACATCATCTGAGCGGTCGCCTCCCCTGTGAAGAAGATAGCGGCCAGCAGCATAGTGGCGACAACGGTCACCGCGTAGGTCTCGAACAAATCGGCTGCCATACCGGCACAATCGCCGACATTGTCGCCCACATTGTCGGCGATCACAGCCGGGTTCCGAGGGTCGTCTTCCGGAATACCCGCTTCAACCTTGCCCACCAGATCGGCCCCAACATCGGCGCCCTTGGTGAAAATACCGCCGCCAAGCCGGGCAAAAATGGAGATCAGCGAGGCCCCGAAACTGAGGGCAACCAAGGCCTCAAGAATGCTGCGAAGCCCTTCCGTGGTCCCCGCATCAAACACCCCGAGCAGGATGACGTAGTAGACGGCGACTCCCAGAAGGCCGAGGCCTACCACCAGCATGCCGGTGATCGCGCCCGACTTGAACGCGACATCCAGAGCTTGCGGCATACCGACCGTCGCGGCCTGGGTTGTCCGAACGTTGGCGCGGACCGACACATACATGCCGATGTAACCGGCCAGACCCGAAAGCACCGCACCAATCACGAAACCGATAGCCACCGCGATGCCGAGGGTAACCGCCAAGATCACGGTCACCACGACCCCGACGATAGCGATCGTCTTGTACTGTCTGTTGAGATAGGCCTGGGCACCCTCTTGAATGGCGGCAGCGATCTCCTGCATGCGCTCCGAGCCCGCGCTTGCGGCCAAAATCGACTTCCCAGCCCACACACCATAGGCCAGCGCCGCCAGCCCGCAGGCAATGACGATAACGAACAAAACTCCACTCATCCCTGGAAATCCTTGCTAGACGTTTCCTGAACTGCCCGGGTTTTCTAGTGGTGTGGTTGGGTGCTTCGACAGCCGCCCAATCCTTCCCCCGATCACAGATGCAGCGACCTTACCAAAAGGTAAAGGAAAGGGAAACAATCCTAGTTTTGGCCCATAACTCTAGGAATAATATTGCTTTTGTTTGAACTGAGGCGTGGGTCATGCGGTCGTATGTTTGACCTTAAGCGATCTGCGACCGTCGATGGGACCGAAACCAAAGCAGGGCTCCAACCACAATCACGATCAACGGAAGGACGCCGAAATTCAGAATATGCCATCCGAAAGCGTTCTGGATCGCCCCAGATGAGAATGAGCCGGCCGCCACCGTCGAGAACACCAGAAAATCTCCAAGGCCTTGAACTTTCGCGCGTTCTTCCGGCCGATAGGCTTCTGTCATCAGCGTGGTGCCACCGACAAACAGAAAGTTCCATCCGATCCCAAGAAGGACCAGACCGGAGAAGAACTGCAGCATCTCGATGCCGGAGGTATTGATGATCACGCAAAGTAGGTAAGCAAAGGCTCCCGTCAGCATGATCCGCAGCACGCCGAACTTCTGTATCAGCCAACCGGTAAAGAACGACGGAGCAAACATCGAGAAGGCGTGCCATTGGATCACGAAGGCCGCGTCCGGAAAGGTGAAGCCGCAGTCGATCATCGCCAGCGGTGTCGCGGTCATCAGGAAGGACATGGTGCCGTACCCGATCATTGAGCCGACGGCGGCGATGATGAACACCGGCTGCCGGACAATTTCGGACAATGGCCTGCCACTGGACTTGCGCTCTTCGGCGGTCGGTTTGGGGATACGGACCATCGACAGGAAGATCAGGCTGCTTCCCTGGACCACCGCGATCACGATGAAGCTGCCCGCGAACATGACAGGTTCGAACAGATCGAAGGACAGTTTCGACAACTCCGGGCCGACCAGGGCTGCCACCACACCACCGGCCAGAACCAGCGAGATCGCCCGCGGCCGAAATTTCTCGCTCGCCGTATCGGCGGCCGCATAACGGTACAGGATCGCAAAACCCTGAAATGAGCCGATCAGCATCGAGCCCAGGATGAACAGACCGAAACTGCGTTCGAAGATCGCGAATGCCGCGATCAGCGCGCCGGTGACACCGATCAACACACCGGTCGAGAACCCCAACTGGCGTCCGACCCGTCGCATGTAGAGGGAGGCCGGCAGCGTTGTGCACATGGTGGCGGTCATCTGCAGGGCCAACGGCAGGGTCGCCAGCGCCGGGTCGATGGTCAACGTCGCGCCGGTGAGTGCAGTGACCGTCATGTTCATGGTCATGCCGGTCATGGCCAACGCCTGACAGAGGGTCAGCAGAGCGACATTTCTCACCGAAGGATCGGACCAAACCACGACTGAAC
>CALAHL010000204.1 GCA_937891725.1 uncultured Rhodospirillaceae bacterium
GGTTTCGCGGAGGACTGGAGTTCAGACGTGTGATCTTCCGATCTCCGTGACCGAGGCGCCGAGCTCGATAAACGACCCCGAAGAACCTGGGACGCAGGACTGAGCAAGACGCATGGCGAATGACATTCTGATCGTCGATGACGAAAAAGATATCCGGATGCTGCTTGCAGGCATTCTGGAGGACGAAGGGTATGAACCCCGGCAGGCAGCGAATGCGCAGGAAGCGCTGGATGCGGTGCGGCGGCGGCTTCCCTCGCTGATCATTCTCGATATCTGGCTGCAGAACAGCCATTTGGATGGCATCGGTATCCTGGACGCGGTGATCCGGGAGAATCCGTCTGTCCCGGTCATCATGATCAGCGGCCACGGAAATATCGAGACCGCCGTCTCCGCGATCAAGAAAGGCGCCTACGACTTCATCGAGAAGCCGTTCAAGACCGATCGCCTGTTGTTCATGATCCAGCGCGCCATCGAGGCCGCAAAGCTGCGGCGCGAGGTGGACGAACTCAAGCTGCGCAGTGTGTCCACCACAGAGCTGATCGGTGCGTCAGCGATGATGAACGCGCTTCGCGCTCAGATCGACAAGGTGTCGCCGACAAACAGCCGGGTGCTGATCACCGGCCCTGCCGGTGCCGGCAAGGAAGTAGTTGCCCGCAGGATCCACGAGAACTCCCATCGCGCACGCGGCCCCTTCGTGGTTTTGAATTGTGCGACCCTGACACCCGATCGACTTGAGACCGAACTGTTCGGGACCGAGCCGGGCGGCAAGGGACAGGGACCACGGACCGTCGGGATGCTGGAACTGGCGCACAAGGGCACACTCCTCCTCGACGAGGTGGCCGACATGCCGATCGAGACCCAGGGCAAGATCCTGCGGGTGCTTCAGGAGCAGGCCTTTCGGCGGGTCGGTGGCGACACCGAGGTAGAAGTCGATGTGCGGGTGATCGCCTCGACCAATCGCGACCTGCAGCAGGAAATGGGCGCCGGGCGGTTCCGTGAGGATCTGTATTACCGCCTGAACGTGGTGCCGATTTCGGTTCCGTATCTTCGCGACCGGCGCGAGGACATTCCGCAGCTGGCCACCCAATTCGTCGGCCACGCCGCCCGCGCCACCGGTGTCTCCGCACGGCGGCTCGGTGAGGACGCGATGGCGGCTCTGCAAGCCTATGATTGGCCCGGCAATGTGCGTCAGCTGCGCAACGTGATCGACTGGCTGCTGATCATGGCGGGTGGCGATGCGAGCCAACCGATCCGCGCCGAACACCTTCCGCCCGACCTCGGCTCCGCCACCCCGGCCACCCTGAAATGGGACAAAGGTGGAGAAATCATGAGCATGAGCTTGCGGGAAGCCCGCGAAACTTTCGAGCGGGAGTACCTTCTGGCGCAGGTCAACCGGTTCGGCGGCAACATTTCGCGTACGGCCACATTTGTCGGAATGGAGCGCTCGGCCTTGCATCGCAAGCTGAAGTCCCTCAACGTCGGATCCGTCGACAAGCCGCTCGGCCAGACCGGCTAGCGGCGGGCCAGACCGGGACCTTCAGCCCCGGCCTTTTACCCCAAAGGGCCATCCAACAATGGTCCAGGAACCAGAGCGTCAGCTATGAAGGTCGTGATCTGCGGCGCCGGACAGGTCGGTACGAGCATCGCCCGCCATCTCGCGGGAGAGAACAACGATGTCACGGTGGTGGATCAGGACCCGCGGCTGACCCAAAAGATCAGCGATACGCTCGATGTGCGGGCCATCACCGGATTCGCATCGCATCCCGGAATTCTGGAGCAGGCCGGTGTCGGGGATGCCGACATGCTGATTGCCGTGACCTATTCGGACGAGGTCAACATGGTCGCCTGCCAGGTCGGCCACTCGCTGTTCGATGTGCCGACCAAGATCGCGCGGGTCCGGAACCAGAGCTATCTGCAGCCCATCTGGGGCGATCTGTTCTCCCGCGACCATATGCCGATCGATGTCATCATTTCGCCCGAACAGGAAGTTGCCAAGGCAATCGGACGCCGCTTGCAGGTGCCCGGCGCGCTGGACGTGGTCCCTATGGCCGATGGCCGCATTCGGGTCGTGGGCGTGCGCTGCGATGATACAACGCCGATACTGAACACTCCGCTGCGCCAACTGACCTCGCTGTTCCACGATCTGGACATCGTGATCGTCGGTATCCTGAGGAACGAGCGCGCGATCGTGCCGAAGCCGGACGATCAGATGCTGCCAGGAGACGAGGTCTATTTCGTGTGCGACAGCACCCATCTGGGCCGGGCCATGGCCGCGTTCGGACATGAGGAGCCGGAGGCGCGCTCGATCATCATCGCAGGCGGCGGCAATATCGGGCTGACCCTGGCCGAGGAGATCAAGCGCGATCATCCCGGCGTGACCGCCAAGATCATCGAGTTCAGCCGCGAGCGGGCGCGTCACGTGGCTCAGACCCTCGGCAATGTCATGGTGCTGAACGGCGATGTGCTCGATCCGGAAATCCTTGAGGAAGCGAACATATCCCAGACCGAGACCTTTGTCGCGGTGTCCAATGACGACGAAGTCAACATCCTGAGCTCGCTGCTCGCGAAACGGTCGGGATGCGATCGCACGGTCGCCCTGATCAATGCCAGCACCTATGCCCCGCTGATCACCCAGCTTGGGATCGATGCCGTGGTCAATCCGCGCGCGATCACTGTTTCCTCGATCCTGCAGCATGTGCGGCGCGGACGCATTCGGGCGGTCTATTCCGTGCGGGAGGATTTCGGCGAGGTCATCGAGGCCGAAGCGCTAGAGACCTCGACCCTGGTCGGCAAGCCGCTCAAGGACGCCCGTCTGCCCAGCGGTGTGATCGTCGGGGCGATCCTGCGCCGCGACACGGTCATTATGCCGCGCGGCGACACCGTGATCGAGGCCAAGGACCGGGTTGTGGTGTTCGCGACCTATGAAGCCGTCAAGAAGGTTGAACGGATGTTCGCGGTCAGGCTGGACTTTTTCTGACGGGCACGACATCTCAATACGCACGCCATCGCACTTAAACGGAACGGAGAGATCCATGTCCCGCGTCGCCTATGTCAACGGTCGTTTCGTCGCCCATGGAGATGCCGCCGTCCATATCGAGGATCGCGGCTATCAGTTTGCCGACGGGGTCTATGAAGTTGTTCTGGTGCAGGACGGCGCCCTTGTGGACGAAGGTCCCCACCTGGACCGGCTCGACCGCTCCTTGGGTGAGCTTCGGATCGACAGCCCGATGTCCCGGCCGTCGCTGCGGTCGGTGATGCGGGAACTGATCCGCAAAAACCGGATCCGCAACGGCTTGGTCTACATGCAGGTGACCCGCGGCGTGTCCCGGCGCGACCATCCGTTTCCCAAGGGTGTAAAGCCTGCGATCGTGCTGACCGCGAAGCGGATCGCGCCGACCAAGCCCGAGGTTGTGGAGAACGGCGTGAAGGTCATCACGATCCCCGACATCCGGTGGAAGCGCTGCGACATCAAGACCGTCTCGCTGCTGCCGAATGTGCTGGGCAAACAGCAGGCACGCGAGAGCGGTGCCTACGAGGCGTGGCAGGTGGATGATGACGGCAATGTGACCGAGGGCACGTCGACCAATGCCTGGATTGTCACCAAGGACAACGAACTGGTGACCCGAAACGCCAATGAGAACATTCTGAACGGCATCACTCGTCTGTCGATCCTGCGGCTGGCCGAACGGGAAGGGCTGAAATTCGTCGAGCGACCGTTCTCGGTTCAGGAGGCGCTGGACGCCAAGGAGGCCTTCGTGTCGTCCGCCACCTCGTTCGTGACACCGGTCACCCAGATCGACGAGACCGTCATCGGAAACGGCAAAGCCGGATCCATGAGCGTGCAGTTGCGTGGCAGCTATCTCTCCTACGCGGCGAGCGAGGGTCGCACGCTGTGATCGGAGACGGTCCGGGCGACCTGCCGAAACCGCGGGCCGTTCTGTTCGATTGGGATTCGACCCTGATCGACAATTGGGGGGCGATCGCCGCGGCCTTGGCTCCGCTTCCGCGCGCTGGCGACGCCTTCTCGGGCTTCTTCTCCTCCATGTCCGCCTCCAGCGGACGGTAGGCCTCTGGCGTGACGGCAGGCGTGACGGAGTTCGTCACGAAGGGCGTGAGGGCTACTCTGAGCGCCCGCGCGAACTCGATCTTGCTCGGCGCCGCCCCGCTCTCCTTCTCGATGGCTGTGGATGCCTCCGCCAGGATCGCCTCCCACACGACCCGCGCCGTGGCCGCCTGCTCCAGGCTCGTGACGACGTCTGACTCGTCAAACGTTGACGCGTCAAAGAGCACGGCCAAGGGCTTGCGCCATACCGCGGCGAAGCTGCCAGGGACGTCCCCTACCAGCCTCGCGCG
>CALAHL010000205.1 GCA_937891725.1 uncultured Rhodospirillaceae bacterium
CAAGACCGAGGTGTATTTCGAGGCGATCGCCGAGGCGCTGCGGGCCGGGCGTCAGGCGCTGGTGCTGTTGCCCGAGATCGCGCTGTCCTCCCAGTGGCTCGGTCGGTTTGCCGAACGGTTCGGGGTTGAGCCGGCGGTCTGGCACTCCGATCTCAAGCCGCGAATCCGGCGGGAGACCTGGCGGGCGGTGGCGGAGGGCAAGGTCGGGGTGTTGGTTGGTGCCCGCTCGGCGCTGTTCCTGCCGTTCCCGGACCTCGGCCTGATCGTGGTCGATGAGGAACATGACGGGGCCTACAAACAGGAGGACGGTGTCGCCTACCACGCCCGCGACATGGCGGTGGTGCGGGGGCGGCTGGGCGCGCATCCGGTGGCCCTGGTCTCCGCCACGCCAAGCCTCGAGACCGTCGAGAATGTGAAGCGCGGACGCTATCAGGCGGTCCATCTGACCGCCCGGCCCGGCAGTGCCACCCTGCCCGAGGTCAGCCTGCTGGACCTGCGCAGATTTCCGCCCGAACGGGGCCGGTTTCTGGCGCCGCCCCTGGTCAAGGCGGCCGAGGCGGCCTTGGCGGCGGGCGAACAGGTGCTGCTGTTCCTGAACCGGCGCGGCTACGCCCCGCTGACCCTGTGTCGGATGTGCGGTGAGCGGCTGGAGTGTCCGAACTGCACGGCGTGGCTGGTGGAGCATCGTTTGCTGGGGCGCCTGCAGTGCCATCATTGCGGCTTCAGTGGGCGGAAACCGGAGAAATGCCGCCATTGCGAGACGGAGGACAGTTTCGTGGCCAGCGGACCGGGGGTCGAACGGTTGGCCGAGGAGGTGCTGTTCCGGTTTCCCGATGCCCGGTTTCAGGTTGCCTCCTCAGACACCTTGATCGGACCCGATCAGGCCGCCGAGTTCGTGCGCTCGGTCCGGGCCGGCGAGGTCGATGTGATCATCGGCACTCAGGTGGTGGCCAAGGGGCATGATTTCCCGAACCTGACGCTGGTCGGCGTGGTCGATGGGGATCTCGGCTTGGCGGGGGGTGATCTGCGGGCCAGCGAGCGGACCTTTCAGCTGCTGCACCAGGTCTCAGGCCGGGCCGGGCGGGCGGAGAAGCCGGGCCGGGTGCTGATCCAGACCCATGCACCGGAGGCGCCCGTGATGCAGGCTCTGGCCAAGGGCGATCGGGACGGATTCATGGCCGAGGAATCCCGCGCGCGGGAGGCCGCCGGCATGCCGCCCTTTGGACGGCTGGCCGGAATTGTGGTCTCCGCACCCGACGGCGCCCGCGCCGACGAGGTCGCCCGCATGCTGGCCCGCAACGCCCCACGCCTGGAAGGGGTCGACATCCTGGGACCGGCCCCCGCGCCGCTGGCCCTGCTCCGCGGCCGTCACCGCAGACGATTGCTGGTGAAGGCAAGGCGTGAGGTCAACGTGCAAAAAATCCTGTCGGATTGGCTGGCGCCGTTGAAACTCCCGAACGCGGTCCGGGTCAGCGTGGATATCGATCCGTACAGTTTTTTGTAAGCTATTCCCGAACTTGGCCAATCTACGCCCCGAATCCCCGCCTCTCCCGCTTGCACCCCCCAAACCCGTGTGCTAGAGACCCGACGCGCTGACTGGGAGGGGGTTTTCCGGTCGGGGTTTGCTGATTTGGCGTCGCCGGGTTCCGGACTATGTGAGTCTGTGAGGACATCTGGTGAGTTTGGGTCGCCAACGAATTGAACCGAAGGGGCGTGCCAAGTGGCTTCCGCAACACAAGGCCTGGCTGAGAGATACGCGTTCGCGTTGTATGAACTCGCCGACGAACAAAAGGCGCTGGACGAGGTCGCCTCGGACCTGACGGCGCTGCGTCAGCTGTTGGTAGACAGTGCCGATTTCGAACGTTTGGTCCGCTCTCCGCAGCTGTCGCGTGCGGATCAGACCAAAGGCTCGACCGCCGTGCTCGAAGCATTCGGGGCGCATGCGCTGACCGTGAAGTTCGCGGGCGTGCTGGCCGCCAATCGCCGTTTGTTCGCGCTGCCGCAGGTCATCACCGCTTTTCTGAAGGAACTCGCCCGTCGTCGGGGTGAGGTTTCCGCCGAGGTGACCAGTGCGGTCGCCCTTTCCGACGACGAGGTTCAGGCCGTCACCGAAGCCTTGCGCAAGGTGGTCGGCCAAAAAGTCACCGTTTCGATGTCCGTCGATCCCGAGCTGATCGGTGGACTGGTTGTGCGCGTCGGGTCGCGCATGATCGACAACTCGCTTCGTACGAAACTGCACCGGTTGCAGCTCGCCATGAAAGGAACTGGCTGATGGATATCCGCGCCGCCGAGATTTCCAGCATTCTCAAGGACCAAATCGCCAACTTTGGCGCCGAGGCCGAGGTTGCGGAGGTTGGACAGGTATTGTCCGTTGGTGACGGCATCGCCCGCGTTTACGGCTTGGACCAGGTTCAGGCCGGTGAGATGGTCGAATTTCCGGGGGGCGTGCAGGGCATGGCCCTCAACCTGGAAACCGATAACGTCGGTGTCGTGATTTTCGGCAGCGACAGCCAGATCAAAGAGGGTGACACGGTCAAGCGGACCGGCACCATCGTGGACGTTCCGGTCGGCCCGGGCTTGCTGGGCCGGGTGGTCGACGCGCTGGGCAATCCGATCGACGGCAAGGGCCCGATCGAGAGCGTCAAGCGCAGCCGGGTCGAGATCAAGGCGCCGGGCATCATGCCGCGGAAATCGGTCCATGAGCCGATGCAGACCGGCCTGAAGGCGATCGACAGCCTGATCCCGGTCGGCCGTGGCCAGCGCGAGCTGATCATCGGTGACCGTCAGACCGGCAAGACCGCGATCGCGCTCGACACCTTCATCAATCAGAAGAGCGTCAACGACGCCGCCGGCGACGACGACAGCAAGAAGCTGTTCTGCATCTACGTCGCCATCGGCCAGAAGCGCTCGACCGTTGCCCAGTTCGTGAAGACCCTGGAAGAGAACGGTGCGCTCGAGTATTCGGTGGTGATCGCCGCAACCGCGTCCGAGCCGGCCCCGGTTCAGTTCCTGGCGCCCTATACCGGCTGCGCGATCGGTGAGTATTTCCGCGATAACG
>CALAHL010000206.1 GCA_937891725.1 uncultured Rhodospirillaceae bacterium
GCGATCGTATCCCCACCAGTTCTCCGGCGGCATGCGTCAGCGGGTTGCGATCGCCATTGCATTGCTCAACAAGCCGGACCTGATCGTGGCGGATGAACCGACCACGGCGCTCGACGTGACCATTCAAGGTCAGATTTTGTATGAGGTTCAGAAGCTCTGCGAGCAAACCGGCACCTCGCTGATCTGGATCACCCACGACCTGTCGGTTGTCGCGGGGCTGGCCGACGAGATCTGCGTGATGTACGCGGGCAAGGTGGTCGAGCACGGCACGGTGGACGAAGTGCTCGACACGCCGTCGCACCCTTATACCCATGGTCTGATCGGTTCGGTGCCCAGCCGCAATCGGCGGGGTCAGCCGTTGCAGCAGATCCCGGGAATGACGCCGTCGCTGTTGAATTTGGAGCCGGGCTGCGCATTCAAGACCCGCTGCCCGAAACGTGGCGAGGCCTGCGAACAGGAGCCTGAAATCACCCATCCGATCGCCGGCCGCGACGTGCGCTGCCATTACCCGGTCGCGACCGATGCGCTGGTGGAGGCGTCGTCATGAGTGCGGCGGAGACCCGTCCGATCCTTGAGTTGAAGGGGATCTCGAAACGCTTCGTCAAACCGCTCGACCTGGCGGCCAAGATCGGCAACCTGCTGGGTGCGGGCATGCGTGAGGAGGTCGTCCACGCGGTTGATGACGTCAGTCTGACGATCGCCGACGGCGAGGTTGTCGGCCTGGTCGGTGAGTCCGGATGCGGTAAGTCGACATTGGGCCGCGTAGTGGCTGGTGTGCATCCGCCGAGCAACGGCACAGTGCATTTCAAAGGCCGCCCGGTGAAAGGACTGAACGGCCCGGACGCCAAGGACACGGCGCTGAAGATCCAGATGATTTTTCAGGATCCGATGAGTTCTCTGAACCCGCGCATGAAGGTTCGGGACATCCTGGGCGAGGCGCCTGTCGTGCACGGCCTCGTGGATCGTGCGGGATTGGACGACTATCTCGGCGAGGTGATGCGCCGGGTCGGCCTCGATCCAAGTTATGCGAACCGCTATGCCCATCAGTTCTCCGGAGGTCAGCGGCAGCGGATCGGTATCGCCCGGGCGCTCGCCGTCCAGCCGGATTTCCTGGTGTGCGATGAGTCCGTTGCCGCCTTGGATGTCTCGATCCAGGCGCAAGTGCTGAATCTGTTCATGCGGCTGCGGGAGGAGCTCAGCCTGACCTATCTGTTCATCAGCCATGATCTGGGCGTGGTCGAACATCTCTCCGACCGGGTGGTGATCATGTACCTCGGCCGGGTGGTCGAGAGCGCCAGGACCGAGGATATCTTCGAGTCTGCCAACCATCCCTATACCCAGGCCCTGCTGGCTGAGGTGCCGCGACTGGAGACCCGCAAGCGCAAATTCGTGCCGGTGAAGGGCGAGATCCCATCGCCGCTCGACCCGCCGCCGGGATGCCATTTCCACCCCCGCTGCCCCCATGCGATTGCGCGGTGCAAGGTTGAGCAGCCGGCCTTGCGGGAGATCGCACCGGGCCGGATCTCCGCCTGCCATCTGAACGACGGCGGCTGATCCATGGATGGCGGCGACCATCTGATCCCCGGCGTGTTGTATCGCCGCGATCCGGTGGGCCCGTCCGTTCCGCTTGTGGTCGACAGCCCGCACAACGGCACGGCCTGGCCGACCGATTTCGACCACCGGGTGACCGAGGCCGAACTGATGACCTCGGTCGACGCTTTTGTGGACGAGCTGTTCGGCAACGCACCTCGGGTCGGCGGCACGCTGATCGCAGCCCTGTTCCCGCGTGCCTATATCGACCCCAATCGGGCCGAAGACGACCTGGACGAGACTCTGATCGACGGTGCCTGGCCGCATCCCCTCAATCCCAGCAGCAAGACCGCGTTTGGCATGGGGGTCGTGCGCCGTCTGATCCTGAAGGGCCGTCCACTCTATGACGGCCCGCTGCCCGCGGCGGATATCCTGTGGCGGCTGGAGCACTATCACCGGCCCTACCACGCCGCCCTTTCAAGCGCCCTCGATCGGGCGTGGGGGACTCATGGGGCGGTGTTCCATATCAACGCTCATTCCATGAAGCCCGTCGGCAATGCGATGAACGAGGATGCTGGCCTCGACCGTCCGGATTTCGTGTTGTCGGATCGGGAGGGCGCCACCTGCGAGCCGGCCTATCTCGATTGTGCCGTCGGCCTGTTGCGGGACATGGGCTATTCGGTGTCCGTCAACGATCCCTATAAGGGGGCCGAGATCGTCCGCCGGCACGGAGATCCGAATGCCGGCCGCCACTCGCTGCAGATTGAGATCAACCGCAAGCTCTACCTCGACGGCGAGACCTTCCAGAAGACCGAGGGCTTCGCTGCGCTTAAGCGGAATCTGGATGCGTTCCTTGTGGAGCTTGCGGGCTGGCTGCGGGCACGCGGTTAGCGCGCTTGGTGATATTTTTCGTGGTGCGCTTGTCGAACCACGCACCGAACCTGTGCAAGGCAAGCGCTTCCCACAGCCATTCCAGCGCCGTACCCTCCCACAAAACAGAACAACTCCTTGGGAAGGACCGCCGCTATGAAGATCGCAATCATCGGAACCGGAGCCATGGGCTCGATCTACGCCGGGCTGATGGCAACCGACTCCGATTCGCAAAAGAATGAAGTCTGGGCGGTCGACACCTGGGCCGAGCATATCGAGGCGATCAAAGCCAAGGGCCTGCGGGTTGAGGGGGCGAGCGGGGATCGGACCGTGCGCCTGAACGCCACCACCGACGCCGCCGAGGTCGGGCCGTGCGATCTGGTGATCGTGGCGACCAAGGCAAGCGGTGTCGCCGCCGCCGCCAAGGCGGCGCTCTCGATGACCAAGCCGGACACCGTCATCCTGACCATCCAGAACGGCCTGGGGGCCGCCGACCGGATCGCGGAAGCCATCTCGACCGAGCAGGTGATGATCGGCGTCGTCGGCGGCTTCGGGGCCTCCATGAAAGGCCCCGGCCACGCCCATCACAACGGCATGGAGTTGGTTCGGATCGGCGAGATGAACGGCGGCGACACCGAGCGGCTGGCCAAGGTGGTCAAGGTCTGGGAGGACGCCGGTTTCACCTCCAAGGGCTATGCCGATATCGACCAGCTGATCTGGGAGAAGCTGATTTGCAACTGCACGTTTTCAGGACCTTGCGCGATCACCGGGCTGACTGTGGGTCAGGTGCTGGATGATCCGGACGCCTGGGAGTTGGCGAGCAGTTGCGCCGCCGAGGCTGACGCGGTCGCCCGGAAGAAGGGTGTCAATCTGGGCTTTGACGATGTGAATGCCTATGTGCACGCCTTCGGCTCGAAAATCCGGGGGGCGAAACCCTCCATGCTCCAGGACCATGAAGCGCGTAGGCCTTCCGAGATCGACGCCATCAACGGCGCGATCCCGCGCGAGGCGGCGAAGCTCGGCATGACCGCGCCTGTGAACGAAACCCTGTCCCGGATCATCCGCGCCAAGGAAAGCGGGTTTTAAGGATGGTCCCTCTCGCGCGTCCTGAGAGGGTGGCGCGGATGGTTTTCTGCGCTTAAGCTCTGTCGTGATTATCCCGCTTCGGTGGAGCAGGCGTGGCCAACGAATTTGATCGTGATGAGTTCGAACGCTGGCTGCGCGATCAGCCGAAGCAGGTTGCTGTGGTTCTGGCGGCGCGCTCCGCGTTGCGAGTGTATCCGGTCTTTGTGACGCTGCTAGACGCCCGGCCCGACGACGCTCGCGACTTCACCAAGAGCATTCTTTTGCCGCAATTGCGTGCTGCCGCCGCTTCGTGGCTTGCGGGCACATGGCCAAGCCACGAAGCGGACAGGGCCGCCCGTGCCGCCGCCGATGCCGCCGCCCGCGTCGCTTTGTTTACCGCCGTTACACAGGGTATGCG
>CALAHL010000207.1 GCA_937891725.1 uncultured Rhodospirillaceae bacterium
TGCCATGAGGGGCAAAGCCCTCGGCACGAAACAACCAGTCGATCACATCACCCTCCCTTACGATCCGACGCGGGCCGATCTACCAGGACTGCAAGCATCGCCATTCGGATACGGACACGCGGACTTGGTCCGCTATGATACATCCTTGGATCAGCTTTGGGACGCTGCCGGCTCGGTGGTCTTCTTCTCGGACGCGTCCGGCAACGGGAACATGCCAATGCGCAAAGCGAACAGGTCCATTCCGGACAATCTCAGCGCTTCCAGCACCTTCTCTCCGGAACGCGGGAGCGGGATCTTGTGGTCGAGCGCGTACAGGATGAGGGCTGCGACCACCTCCTCGGCGGCGAACGCCGATTCGAGATCCTTGCCTTCGTCCGGAGTGACGAACAACCGTCCGCCCGGCGGCGTTCCGGGACCCGGAACCGCATAATTGAGATACCCGTCGGGGAGTTTGCGTCCGCGCTTGCGGGCAAAGGTGGCGAGCGCCTGAGCAGCCTCTTTCGACGAGAAGACCAGAAACCTGAATTCGGATGGCATGAAGTGCCAGCCTCCGCTTGGTCGCGTGCTACACGCCCCTTATGCCGCCTCAGGACGCCCTTCGGCAAGAGCCCCGAGGTTTTCCCCGATCAGGTGCCTGCCCGGGTCAGCCGATGGCCGTCCAGATAAAGCACGTCGAGTTCCGAGTTTCGAAACATGGTGATCGCCTCCTCCGGGCTTTCGACGATCGGTTCACCGCGCCCGTTCAGCGAGGTGTTCATCACCACCGGAACACCGGTCATGCGCTCGAACGCCACGACAAGATCCCGGAACCCGCCGCAGGTTTCATCAACCGTCTGGACCCGTGCGGAGCGGTCGACATGGGTGATGGCCGGGATGTCGTCGCGGGTCACGGTGGCGGTGAACAGCATATGCGGGCTGACCGCAGGCGCGCCCTCGAACCACTCCGGCGCCCGTTCGACCAGCACGGCCGGCGCCAGCGGCCGCCACTGTTCCCGGTTTTTGACCAGGTTCACCCGGCGCCAGCTGTCGGATCGACGCGGATCGGCAACCACCGATCGGTGACCCAGCGCGCGGGGGCCGATCTCCGACCGCCCCTCGTACCATCCGATGATCCGCCCTTCGACCAGATCGGCGGCCGCCGCCTCGGCACAGTCCAGATCGTCTTCGACCACCATGTCGTCCGCCGCGCTCACCGCCGCCAGCACTTCGGTGGGTGTGATCCGACGCCCGAGATAGGCCGATCCGCATGTCGCCGCGCCCTGCGTGGCACGCGGCTCGTCGAACAGGGTGTGGGCAAGATAGAACGCGCCACCGATTGCCAAGCGGGAATCGTCGCAGGTCGGCGGGACGAACACAGACCCGAAT
Organism: uncultured Rhodospirillaceae bacterium; assembly: GCA_937891725.1. GTDB lineage: Bacteria > Pseudomonadota > Alphaproteobacteria > Thalassobaculales > Thalassobaculaceae > JANSYC01. The sequence continues at coordinate 1,366 of CALAHL010000207.1, forward strand.
GCCGACTCCCGCCAAACCCGGCTGTTGGCCGGACAGTTCAAGGCGCAGCCGCCGGTCAGGCACAATGTGTCGGTCTCAAGCCCCAGATCATCCGCCAACCCCCTGATCTGATGAGCCATTGCCAGTGTTTGGGCCTCGAAGCTCTGCTGAATCGACGCAGCCAGGTCTTTGGAGAACGCCAGCAACGGGTCGCCCGACGGGACCGGATGGCGGATGCCGGCCTCGCGCTCGGTGGCCAAGGCGGCCCGGACATAGGGCCAGGCTTTCTCGTAGAGGGCCACCGGGATGCTGTCAGGATCGGTCGGATGCCGCGCTTCAAGATCGCCCGCGGAGCCAATCCAACTGTCGTTGTGGAAGCGGGGCGTGCCATAGGGAGACAGCCCCATCAACTTGCCCGGTCCTCCCATGCCCTTGAGGCCGCAGGCATCGGCGACACGGCGATACATGTTGCCCCCGGTGCCGAAATTGAACCAGATCGGATGCAGCTTGTTGCCTTCGCCGAAGCAATAAAGTCCTCCGGTGTGGCCGTAGACCGAATTGCCCTGTCCCCCGTCATGGGTGATCACCGCTGCGGTTTCGGCGTCGGATCCGTAAAACGCCGTTGCCGCATGGGCCAGATGGTGCGGGATGACCGCACCGGGAATCCGTCGTCCGTGGATCTTCGCCAGAATTGGGATGTGAAACGCCCCGATTGTCAGATCGCGCCACCCGGTCTTGGCATAGAGCGCGCGCGCTGCCGGCCGGATCTGCTCCGATCGAAGGCTTTGCGCCCAGGGGCGGGGGAAATACGGGAACTGTTGGGTGAAGAGGACCTCGGACTCCGGCTCGGAGGGGTCCACCGGGCGTTCGCCGGACAGCTGGCCGAACAGATCCTTGGTGTCGGGAAAGGTCTGGAAATTGCGCAAGCGGGTCCGACCACGCTCGGCCTGACCGGCCATGGTCTTTGCCCAGTCTGCCCAAGTGCCGGTCATGGTCCCGGCGACCTTGATCCCGGTGACCACGTCGGCGGCGTCATCGGGCGCATATACGAAACTGAATTTTTCGGGCTCGACGAACAGAAACGGCCAATTCTGAGTGGTCGTCACCGCGATCCGATCGACATCCTTGATTGAGATACCGGCGTCGGCGAGTGCGGCATCGATATCGTCCATCGTCGCAATCGCGGCATGTTTGATCCGGGTGCGTCGTTCCCGTTCAATCAGGCTTTGAACCCGCCCGTCGACCAGCACGGTAACCGCCGCGTCATGGCCCATATGTATCCCGAGAACGATCATCGTGCGACCTCGTGCGACTCGGCATTTTCGACGGCGGCCGCCAAATCTGCGGGCAGGGGCCCCGAAACGGTGATCCGCTCCGCCTCGTCAAACAAGCCGGCCGTCAGCAGCACCTCGGCGAAGACGATCCGGAAGCGCGGATGCCCACCGGTTGGCATCCGCTAACCCTTTGAGCAGCTCGATCGCCTCGGCATGCCATCCGGCTTCGGACAAGGTTTTCGCATGCTCCAAAGTCCCCCTTGGCGACCCGTCGGTCTGCGGTGGGATCGGCGGTGCCGAGGCGGTTTCTCCGGACGGAGAATTCATGGTGTGAGAGGTAGGCTCCAAATTTCGGGAACATCTGGTTAACTGCGCATTTAACGAGTGATTTCAAGCCCTTGGGGGAAGCGTCGTGGCGTATACTCCACCTTAGGCGCACAATCGCATGCTCCGTCATCGCCGACTAAGGGTTGAATGAGTGGAGCTTTTGTAGGGATGTGCCTTGTCTGTCGTCAGATAGCAACATCCTACGCTCGGAAATCCGCGCCCTCTCGATCCAGTTTCCGCATCCAGGCGGCCAGTTCAAGTTCGCCATAGCCGCCGAACCGGGTCCCTACCGGTTTCTGCGCCCGGGTCTTCGTGACGATATCGGAGGGGATCGCGACCACCTCGGCCTGTCCACCCGCCTGCGCCAGCACCTGCACCCGACAGGCGCGTTCCAGATTGTACATGTGGAAAAACGCCTCCGCGACGGTCTCGCCGATGGTCAGCGTGCCGTGATTCCGCAGGATCATCATCTTCTTGTCACCCATATCGGTGACCAGCCGCGGCTTCTCGGCGTCGTCGAAGGCCAGACCCTCATAGTCGTGATAGGCGATGCCGCCCGGCGCGAACATGGCGAACTGGGAGCAGTCGATCAGCCCGTCCTTCTGGCAGGACACCGCCACGCCGGAATCGGTATGAACGTGAAGCACGCAATGCGCGCCCGGTACCGCCTCATGGACAGCACCGTGGATGATGAACCCGGCGTAATTGATCGGGTAGGCGCTCTCCTCGACGATGTTGCCCTCAAGATCGATCTTCACCAGATTTGACGCAGTGACCTCTTCGTACATCAGCCCGAACGGGTTGATCAGGAAATGGTGGTCCTCGCCCGGCACGCGGGCCGAAAGATGGGTGTAGATCAGATCGTCCATGCCCATCTTGGCGAAGATCCGATAGACCGCCGCCAGTTCTTCGCGGACCTTCCGCTCCTCGGCCGACCAAGTGGCGGTGCGTTTCATAGCGGTGATACTCATCTCAAGTCCTCCTGGTGAAACAGTCTCGACGGCCTGTTCTCGGCCGCCTGCGCTTAACGGCCTGGGAATTCGGTCAGGTCTGCCTTCTCATCGGCGGCGAAATCAATGTGCAAATGATTGCCGTCGCAATCCAGGATATTCACCTGCTGAATGGCGATGGTCGGAAGAACCCGGCACCAATAGGGTACGTTTTCGGCTCGCAAGTGCGCCAGAAACCCCGCAAGATCGGTGGCGGATAACGCGAAGTGCTCCAGCCGCTGATCTTCCTGATAGTCTGGAGGCGTGTTCTCTACCCCGACCAGATGCACCACTGCTTGGTCTCCGGTGTACAGCCAGGCGCCCGGAAACGGAAACGCAGGTCGCGGTCCCGGTTTCAGCCCCAAGACCCGTCCGTAGAATTCGACCGTGCGATCGAGATTTTCTGTTCTAAGATTGACGTGGTCGAGCCGGTGCAGTGGCATCACGATCCTCCCGATGATTTTGGTGAGTTTAGCCGGATGATTGACCGTCTGACCAATGCTGATCTGCGAGCGCTGTTTTTGGACCGGCACGGCTTGACCGCCTCGCCGTCCGGACCCCTGAGCCGCGACGGACTTGAGGCGCTGATCGACCAACTGGGTTTTGTGCAGGTCGACACGATCTCGACGCTTGAGCAGGCGCATCACCACATTCTGCTGACCCGCGCCAGCGGTTACCGGAAATCCCTGCTTAAGCATCTTTTGGAAAGCCGCCGCTCGATGTTCGAGCACTGGACCCATGACGCCTCGATCATCCCGACCCGGTTCTATCCCTATTGGAAGCCCCGCTTCGAGCGGATGCGGGCGCGGATGGATCTTGCAAGCCATTGGCAAGATCGGTTCGGCGGACGCAAGCAGGCGATCCTGGAAGAGGTGCTGGAACACGTGCACCGGACCGGTCCGACCAGATCCAGGGACCTGACCCCGAACGATTCCGAAACGCGGGAGGCGTGGTGGGGGTGGACGCCGTCGAAAACGGCGCTGGAATATCTCTGGCGGTCGGGCACCTTCGCGGTCGACGGGCGGGACGGGTTCCAGAAGCGCTATGATCTGGCACCTCGGGTGATCCCGTCGGAACATCATGATCCGGACCCGGACCACGCAGCATCGGTCGATTGGTCCTGCCGCGAGGCGCTGAGCCGCCTGGGCGTCGCAACCCACGGGGAGCTGGCCGCGTTCTTCGACGGGATCGGGCCGGCGGACGCCGAGGCGTGGTGTCAGGCGGCGGGGCCGACCACCGTGCGCCGGATCGAGATCGAGCACGCCGATGGCAGCGTGCGGGAGGTCTGGGCGCGACCCGACATTCTGGATGTACGCGACCAGGTCCAGGACCCGCCGGCGCGGGTGCGGTTTCTCTCGCCGTTCGACCCGATGATCCGAGACCGGGACCGGCTGCAACGCTTCTTCGGGTTCGACTATCGGTTCGAGGCGTTCGTGCCCGGCCCCAAGCGTCTGTTCGGGTATTATACGCTGCCGATGCTGGAGCGGGACCGACTGATCGGCCGGGTCGAACTCAAGGCCCATCGGGATCGCGGCATGTTGGAGGTCCGGGGATTCTGGCTGGAGCCAAAAGTCCGCGCGGCCAAGGACCGGATGGCCCGGATCGATGCGGAGATCGAGCGGTGGCGGGTGTTCACGGGCTTGGAGACCGTGACCTGGACGGCGGCCCGACCGTAGCGGTCGCACAGCCGGTCGTCGTATTCGCGCAGGACTGTTTTCCGTAACCCGTTCTTTCTTATCTTTTGACCTGCGGATACGATCCGGCACCATGACCAGACCGATACAGCCCCTCGATCTTTCGACGCTCACTCGCCTTGGTGCCGGCCTGCGGCGACCGGAACGCGTGGCGGTGACGGCGGGCGGCGAAATTTTTGTCAGCCATGCGCCAGCCGAAGGGGCGGTCGGCGTCGCCAAGATCGCTGCGGATGGCCGCGTGTCGGTGATCGAGGCGCGCGATGGTCCTTTGGATCTGCTGCCGAACGGCTGGTCGATGGATCCGGAAGGTGGGTTTTTGCTGGCCAATCTGGGGGACAGTGGCGGGGTCTGGCGGCTGGGGGCGGACGGTGCCTGCACCCCGGTGCTAACCACCATCGAAGGCCTCGCGATGCCACCGGTGAATTTCGTACATCGGGCCGAGGACGGCGTGTTGTGGATTTCGGTCAGCACATGGCGGGTGCCCCGCGACCGGGCGCTGCATCGCGATGTGGCAGACGGCTTCGTGATCCGGATGGACGCGGCCGACAGACCCGAAACCGCCAGGATCGTGGCCGACGGGTTGGGCTATGCCAACGAGGTCAAGGTCGATCCGACCGGTGGATCGCTCTATGTGAACGAAACCATGGCGCGACGGCTGTCTCGTTATCCGATCACGGGTACCGGGCTGGGACCGCGCGAGACGGTGGTGGACTATATCGACGGCATCATCCCGGACGGATTCGAATTCGACGCTGAAGGCGGCATCTGGTGCGCCAGCGTGATGAGCAATCGGCTGATCCGGGTTTTGCCGGACGGACATCAGACACTCATGCTGGACGACAGCGATCCGGACGAGGTCGCCGCCGGCATGTCCCATTGGCGGGAGGGGATGTTCTCCCGCGCGGATCTGAACATCGGTGCCGGACGGCCATTCGGAAATATCGCGAGCGTGACCTTTGGCGGTCCCGACCTTAAGACACTATATCTAGGATCCCTTTTTGGTGAGGCGCTGTTGGTTGCGCCCTCACCGGTTGCCGGTGCCGAGCCGCCACATTGGCGCTTTCCGGCCCGCACCTAACCCACAGGAGACGAGCATGACCCCAATCCGCAAGGTCGAGGTGACCGAGGTCGGACCGCGTGACGGATTTCAGAACGAGAAGAACCCGATCTCGACTGAGGTGAAGGTCGCGCTGATCAACCGTCTGATCGATGCCGGCATTCCCCGGATCGAGGCGACCTCGTTCGTCTCGCCCAAGGCGGTTCCGCAGATGGCGGACGCTGCGGAGGTGATCAAGGGGATCGACCGCTCCAAGGGGACGATCATCTCGGCGCTGGTTCCGAACGCCCGCGGCGCGATCCGCGCCGCCGAGTCCGGGGTCGACGAGATGGTGCTGTTCGTGTCCGCGTCGGAAAGCCACAACAAGAAGAACGTGAACCGGACGACCGAGGAATCCCTTCAGGGCTTCGAGGAGGTCGCCCGGATCGCCCAGGACGCCAAGATCCAGCTGCACGGCGCCATCGCCACCGCCTTCGGCTGTCCGTTCGAGGGCAATGTCCCGGTCGAGCGGCTGGCGATGATCGCCAAGCGGTTCCAGGACATGGGCTTCGTCGGCATGACCTTCGGAGACACCACCGGCATGGCGACCCCCAAGAATGTGCGCGCCGGGGTTCGGGCGGTGCGGGAGGCGGCGCCGAAACTGGCGATGAACCTGCATTTCCACAACACCCGCGGCGTCGGTCTCGCCTGCGTGATGGCGGGTCTGGACGAGGGCGTCGACAAATACGAGAGCTCGTTCGGCGGCATCGGCGGCTGTCCGTTCGCGCCGAAGGCGACCGGCAACATCTGCACTGAGGACCTGGTCTATCTGCTGCAGGAAATGGACATCGAGACCGGTGTCGACCTCGCCAAGCTGACTGCCATCGCCTGCGACGTGGAGACCGTGATCGGCCGGCCCCTGCCGGGGCAGATCATGAAGGCCGGACACCGGCTGGAACTGCACGACATGAATGCAGTCCGCACGGCCGAGGGCTGAGCGGCGTGTCGGACACCATCGAAGGCGACATTCGAACGGACGCTCCAGGCATTGGCGCGCTCGGGGGCATCCGGGTGGTCGATCTCACCCGGATCCTGGCCGGGCCGTTTTGCTCGAAACTGCTCGGCGACATGGGGGCCGAGGTCATCAAAATCGAAACCCCCGACGGTGATCCGGTCCGCCGACAAGGAGCGATGGTCGACGGGTTCAGCTGGTATTTCGCCGAATTCAACCGGAACAAGCGCTCGGTGGTGCTCGATCTGTATTCCGACGCTGGCAAGGACGTGCTCGCCAAACTGATCGAGACCGCCGATGTCCTGATCGAAAACTACCGTCCCGGCGTGCTGGCCAAGATGGGGTTCACCCAGGAGCGGCTGGATGCCCTGAATCCGCGTCTGATCGTCGCCTCGGTCAACGGCTACGGTTCGACCGGACCCTATGTTGACCGGCCGGCCTTCGACTTCATCGCCCAGGCCATGAGCGGCTTCATGGCCAGCAACGGCGACCCGGACGGCCCGGCCCGGCGGGCGGCGGCCCCGATCTCGGATCTGGTGGCCGGGCTCTACTGCGCCTTCGGCGTGGTCTCGGCGCTCCAGGCCCGGACCCGCACCGGGCGCGGCCAACAGGTCGAATCCAGCCTGACCGGCGGGCTGATCTCGATGCTGTCCTATCTGTCGGCGGAATATTTCGCGACCGGCGAGACCCCGACCCGGACCGGGAACAACCACCCGATCGTCTCGCCCTACGGTCTGTTCGAGGCTTCGGACGGCGAAATCGCTGTCGCCCCGTCCCATGACACCATGGTCCGGCGGTTTCTGGGCGTTCTGGGAATCGCGCACCTGCTGGATCAGCCGGAGTACAAGGACAACCCGGCGCGCATGCGCAATCGGAGCACTCTGAATGCGGCGATCAATGCGGTGACCCGCACCCAATCGGTGGACCACTGGATCGATGTGATCAACAAGGCCGGCTGTCCTGCCGGCCGGATCATGGAAGTGGCCGACGTCTTCGCCGATCCCCAGGTCCTCTCCCAGGGTCTGAAGCAGCGGATCGATCATCCGGTGCATGGACCGATGTACGTCACCGGATTTCCGGTCAAACTGTCGGACACCCCCTGCACCGTTCAGGCCCCGCCCCCGGACTTGGGCGCCGATACCGAGGCCGTTCTGCGGGAGCTTGGGATCGAGCCGTAGGGGCCGGAGCCTCGGTCTACCCGAGGCTCATTCCTCCGAGGCGGCGAGCAGCCTGTGCCAGCGCCGCGCCGGCTGGGTCTCGGGGACGGACCAGAACGCCGCTCCCTTCTCGACGATGTGGTGCTGCAGCAGGGCAAGGGCGGCGTCGAGATCTCCGGCTTCGAGATGCCGAAGCAGGTCGCGGTGCTCCGCGCGGGATTTTCCGATGTGCTCGGGTGACAGGCCCATGCGGTTCCGGATCGCTGCCAGGCGGGCGCTGAACGGGCGGCGCGCCGCCTCGAGATAGGGGTTTCCCGCCAGCTCGAACAGAACGTCGTGAAACCGACCATCCGCGTCGGAGTAGGTCCGGGTATCGTGAGTGTCGGCCGCGCTCTCGAGTTCCGCCACAAGCTCTCGCCACCGCTCTACCAGCGCCGCTCGGCTTCGATCGTTGGACATCCGCAAAGCCGCGCATTCGAGGGTCGAGCGTACCTCGCTGATCAGGGCGAACTGGACCCGGTCCATGGTGAAGACGTAGGTTCCGTACTGCGGTTCCGTGTGAACCAGCTCCTCCAACTCCAGACGCGCGAAGGCCTCGCGCACCGGAGTGCGCGAAACCTCGTAGCGTTTTGCGATCTTGGCCTCCGAGAGGGCTTCGCCGAAGGCGAACCCGCCCTCCACGATCTCCTGTCGGAGACGGTTGGCGACCAGGATGGCGAGCGGAGCGGGAAGACGGCTTTGCTGCATGAATCGATCCTAGCCCGCGATGTGCCGGCCACCAAACATTGGCGCGGACCGGCCCAGTCCGGGCAAGTCCCAGATGCCCGCCCCGCCAGGATTCGCTTCGGCGCTTATATTGGCGTCGATGACGAAGGGCCGGTTGGTCGCGATGGCGTGTCGGATCGCGCCGCCGAGGTCTTCCGGGCGGTCGATCGACATGCCCTCGACCCCGCAGCTTCGGGCCATGGCGGCAAAATCGGGGTTGTAGGGCTGCCCCGTTTCCGGATGCTTGAAATCGGTCGCCAGCTCACGTCCTCCCAGATATCCGCGCTGCAGGCCCCGGATCGAGGCGTAGGCGTAGTTGTTCCACACAACCCAGACAACCGGAATATTGTACTCGACGGCCGTGCCGAGCACCGTGTTATGCATGAAGAAGGCACCGTCTCCCACGACCGCCACGCAAGGACGGTCGGGGGCTGCCAGCTTGGCGCCCAGCACTCCCGCGACCCCAAATCCCATCGGGCCAAACCCCATGCACCCGATCAGGCTGTCCGGGCGTTTCGGCTTGCAGTACTGGATCAGCCAGTTGTGGTGGATCCCGATATCCGAGACCAGGATGCCGTCTTCCGGCATCGCGAGATCGATCTCTCGCGCCGCCCGCTGCGGGTTGATAGGCGATGCGGGATCTTTGAAGCCGGGCGCAATAAAGGCATCCCATTCCGACCGCCACCCTTCGATCTGGGCCAGCCAGCTCTTGCGGGCTGCATTCACCCCGCGCTCCCGGTCTTGCAGCGCCGCAAGCAATTGGCCCAGGAAGGTCGTGGTGTCCGCCATCAGGCCGACCTCGACCGGATAATTGCGGCCGATCTCTTCCGGGTCGATGTCGACATGGATCAGCTTGGTCGGCGGAATGCTGAAGGAATAGCCGGGAATCCAGCTGGAACTGGTCCGATCGTCGAACCGGACCCCCATCGCCAGGATCACGTCGGCCTGCCGGGTCGCCTGGTTTGCCTGATACATCCCGTTGCGCGCCACCAGGCCCAGCGCGAGTTCGTGCTCCGCCGGCAGGGCGCCCAGCCCGGAGGCCGAAGCCGCCACCGGGATCTGGAACGTTTCCGCCAGCTCCAGCAATCTCCGCGACGCCTCGCCGAAACGGCAGCCGGACCCGACGAAGATGACAGGCCGTTCAGCCTCCATCAGCAGCTTGGCGGCTTTCTCGACGCCCGCCGGATCGGCGCCGGCCTTGCAGGAAATTCCGTCCACCCAGGCGCGCGCGTCCGGCGCAGCACTGCCGGTATCCTCCTTGAAGATATCGAACGGCACGTCGATCACCACCGGGCCGGGCCGTCCGGTCACCATGGTCTTCCAGGCTTCCCGGATCGTGTGGGGCATCTGTTCGCCCCGGGTCGGCTGATAGACCCGCTTGCAATAGGCCCGCACCGTCGAGGGGAAATCCGCCTGGTGATGGCGATAGAGTTCCTGAAAGGCCCCACGGTTGAACTGGGAGGTCGGCACGTTTCCGGTGACTGCCAGAAACGGCACGCTGTCGAGGAAGGCGTTGCCGAGCGCGATCGGCATGTTCGCCGATCCGGGTCCGCAGGAGGTGAAGGTCGCGGTCGGCTGACCTGAAACCCGGTAGTAGACATCGGCCATGAAACCAGCGACCGATTCATGGTGCGTTGAGATCGTCTTGATGTCGCCCTGTCTCTCGTGCAGCGCGTCGATGAACCCGATATTGCCGTGACCGCACAGGCCGAACGCGTAGGGCACGTCGTTCTGGATCAGGTAGTCGACGATCATCTGGCCGCCGTCGAGGGTGTTGGTTTCGGACATCGCGCGTTTCTCCGTTGAGTTGGTATCTGGCGGTCTCCGACGAGCTGCAGGCCGGATGCCTTCGTGGTCGTGCGGGGATCGGGGCTCTTTGGCCCAGTCTGTCAGGACAGGAGTTTTATGATGGTATGTCAGTATGTCAACATACTAAAAACAGGTGTTTGGCCGCGCTCCGTCT